>CAYSKE010000001.1:0-34579 GCA_964431465.1 uncultured Muribaculaceae bacterium
CGGCGGTGCGCAGGAACATGCGTGTGCGCATTTCCCAACGCATCACGTTGGCCCACTGGTTGATGAGCAGGGGAAGGTCGCGGTAGCTGTGAATCCAGTTCTTGTAGGTATTCCAGATGATTGTTTCGGAAGTCGGGCGGACAATAAGTTCTTCTTCAAGTTTAGCGTCGGGGTCAACGACTACGCCTGAACCGTTGGGATCGTTTTTCAGACGATAGTGAGTAACGACAGCACACTCTTTTGCAAATCCCTCGACATGCTCAGCCTCACGGCACAGAAACGATTTCGGGATAAGCAGCGGGAAATAGGCGTTCTGTACGCCGGTTTCCTTAAACATCTGGTCGAGTGTGCGCTGCATTTTCTCCCAGATGGCGTAGCCATAGGGCTTGATAACCATGCAACCACGCACAGCGGCCTGTTCTGCAAGATCGGCCTTTACGACCAGATCGTTGTACCACTGCGAGTAATTTTCGCTTCTTTTTGTGAGGTCTTTGAGTTCTTTTGCCATTGAACCGTTAAAAATAAGACAGACTTCCGGCAGAACGCATCCCGACGGAAGACCATAAGATTGACGTTACGCGTAGCCTGCGACTGATTGGATAGCCGGGGCTCACTTTATTTTAGCGCAAAGATAATAACCTTTTTTCAAAAATGCCATTATAATGCTATATTTGCATTCCTGAAAATATGCACCGCAAAATCGGGGCAAAGAAGTCGAATAAACGCAAAATCACATACACAGCATGAGATTCAACGTATCCAGCAAGATGCTTTATAGCCATGCTTCGGCTGTAAGCAAAGTCATCAATTCAAAAAATGCGATGACAATTCTTAATAATTTTCTTTTTATCCTGAAAGGAAATCAGTTGACCATAACAGCCTCTGACATCGAAAACACTTTGTCGGCTACTATCGAAGTGAACGATGCCGAAGGCGAAGGTATGTTTTGCGTTGATGCCCGCAAGATAGTCGAGCTTCTTAAAGAGCTTCCCGATCAGGGGATAAGATTTGATGTTAATGACTCAAACTTCACCATAGAGATAACTTATCTCAATGGCCGTTACAACCTCATCGGATATAACGGGATGGAGTTTCCCAACGAGCAAGATGCCGATCCAGCGATACTTGATTTCAAGTGCCCTGCCAAGCAGATACTTAGTGGTATAGACAATACTCTCTTTGCTGTCGGTACTGACGAACTCTGGCCTCAGATGATGGGCATTCTTTGGGATCTTAGCCCGGAGTCAATCACTTTTGTCTCGACCGACAGCCGTAAGCTCGTAAAATATCAGAACACCGAGTCGGCTCCCGGTGTGGAAGGATCGTTCATCCTCCCGGTGAAGCCCGCAAATATCTTGAAGAATATACTTTCAGGCGCCGACACAGAGGTGAATGTTGCAGCCAATGCCAAGAGCGCGACATTTGTCAGCGGTGCCTACACATTCAACTGCCGTTTCATCAAGGGAAATTTCCCTGATTACAACCGTGTGATCCCGAGAAACAATCCTTTTAGCCTGACAGTTGACCGTGTGTCGTTCCTTAATGCCCTCAAGCGTGTGGCAATATTTGTCGAGCAAGGTCACGGACTTGTGAAGTTCAAAATCGAGCCCGACAAGATCATCCTCAAGGCTCAGGACAACACGTTGTGCACATCGGGTATAGAGACAGTTGCCAGCTCGTTTACAGGCGAGGGAATGGTGATCGGTTTCAGTGCCGTGTTCATCATCGATATTTTCTCGACTCTGAAAAGCGATGAGATTGAGGTTAAACTCAGTGACCCGTCACGTCCCGGACTGTTTGTTCCCTGCGACAAGAAAGAGGACAGTGAGCTGATTATGCTCCTGATGCCTATGACGGTAACCGACTTCTGAATAAAATGAAACTGAAAATCGACAAACCGGTCATGTTCTTTGATCTGGAAACGACCGGTACGAGCATAACCCATGACCGCATTGTAGAAATTTCGATGCTCCGGCTTGATCCCGGAGCCGATGAACCGCGTGAATGGACGATAAGAATTAATCCCGGCCGGCATATTCCGGAGGAGGCTACTGCGATTCATCATATAACCGACGAAGATGTGGCTGAATGTCCTAAATTCAGCGACATGGCCGAGAAGATTGCAATGGCTTTTGCCGGATGTGATATCGCAGGATTCAATTCAACAAAATTTGATCTGCCGCTTCTGTGCGAGGAGATGGCGCGTGCGAGAGTGCATTTCGACATAACATCGGCACGACTGATCGATGTGCAGAATATCTTTCACAAGAAAGAGAAACGCACTCTCTCGGCTGCTTACCGTTTCTATTGCGATAAGGATCTTGAGGGGGCACACTCAGCAAATGCCGACACACGTGCCACCTATGAGGTGCTTCTCGCGCAACTTGACCGATATGAAGACCTCCCGGTTGATACAGAGGGGCTTGCCAAGTTCTCGGCGATGAATGACTCGGTTGATCTCATGGGACGCTTCGTGAGAGATTCATCGGGCAATATCGTGTTTAACTTCGGTAAGTTCAAAGGGCAGAAGGTTGAGGATGTGCTTCGCAAAACTCCGTCGTACTACACATGGATGATCGAAGGCGATTTTCCTGTGAACACAAAGGCAGTGCTGAGCTCGATCTACAACCGCATGAAAATGGGGTGTAAGTGATAAAGCATGACGATATGGGAATCATGAAAGGAAAACATATCGTTGTGGGAGTGTGCGGAGGAATTGCCGCATATAAGACTGCATCACTTGTAAGGCTTTTTGTGAAAGCCGGTGCCGAGGTGCAGGTGGTGATGACCCCGTCGGCTAAAGAGTTTATCACTCCATTGACAATGTCGACGTTGAGCCGGCGTGCCGTCATTACTGAATTTTTCACAGCCAACACGGGGGAGTGGCATAGCCATGTCGACCTCGGTCTATGGGCAGATGCTTTTGTAGTGGCTCCTGCCACAGCCTGCACACTTGGCAAGATGGTCACGGGAATAGCTGATAATATGCTTGTGACCTCCTACTTGTCGACTCGTGGAAAGGTGTTTGTAGCTCCTGCAATGGATCTCGACATGATGTCGCATCCTTCTACCCGAAGCAACCTTGAGATATTGCGCAGTCGCGGAGTGACGGTGATAGAGCCGCGTGACGGTGAACTTGCCAGTGCTCTCATAGGCAAGGGGCGTATGGAGGAGCCTGAGGGGATCTTTGAGGCTGTCGAAAGGTATTTCTCGAAAACGGCCGATCTATCGGGAAAGAGACTGCTGATAACTGTGGGGCCAACCTACGAGAAGATTGATCCGGTGAGATTTATCGGTAACTATTCAACCGGGAAAATGGGTTGCTGCATTGCTGATGAAGCGGCCGACCGTGGGGCTGAAGTAGTGCTTATCGCCGGGCCGATGACGGCTCACCCCGAGAATGGCAATATCCGCATTGTCAGGGTGGAGTCGGCACTGGAGATGCTTGAGGCTTGTGAGAAAGAGTGGGCATCGTGTGACGCCGGAATTATGGCTGCCGCGGTCGCCGATTATCGTCCGGAATCGTGTGCATCAATAAAAATCAAGCGTGAGGAGTCAGGAATCCCGGAGTTGAGACTTGTCAAGAATCCTGATATTGCCGCAACTCTTGGCCAAAAGAAGCGTGATGAGCAGCTGCTATGCGGTTTTGCGTTGGAAACCAACGATGAGATGGCACATGGTCTTGCCAAAATGAGAAGAAAGAACCTCGACATGATTGTGGTGAATTCTCTCAAAGATAAGGGTGCCGGCTTTGGTGTCGATACCAATGTCGTTACCATCATTCATTCCGACGGACGCGAGACACGTTATCCGCTCAAAAGCAAGCGTGAGGTTGCCGCAGATGTGATTGACGAGTTGTTTGGACTGAATAGATGAGACTGAAAAAGGGGTGTGGCATCAGCCGGCTGAAGGGAGTGATGATTGCGCTATTGATGCTTTGTGTGTCGACGGCTTATTGTCAGGAGCTTAACTGTAAGGTGGAGATAAACGCCGATCAGGTGGAAGTCACTTCGCGGCAGGCTGTAGAAGCTTTGCAGACAGCAGTGTATGACTACATGAACTCAACTTCGTTCACCGATGTGAAATTTGAACCGGAGGAGAGAATCGACTGCCGGTTGTTTTTTGCGATCAAGTCATGTGACGGAGAGAATTTTACTGCTGACTTGCAGGTGCAGTCGTCGCGACCGGTATTTGATTCGACCTACACGACCCAACTGATCAACCTGAAGGACAATGACCTGAAATTTGTATTCAGGCAGGGAGGTGAACTTAAATTTTCAGAAACCACGGTGGAAAGCCAGCTTAACGCTGTGCTTGACTTCTATGCTTACCTGATTTTAGCAATGGATTCCGACAGCTTTTCAAAGCGTGGAGGCGATGAGTATTTTGCGAGTGCCGACAGGATTGTGCAGATGGGGCAGAGCATGGGTGAAAAGGGATGGAGGCAGTATGAGAGTCCGACAAGTCGTGGAGCGATACTTGCAGCGTGGATGAATCCTGCCACTGCGCCTTTGAGAGACCTGAATTACCGCTATCACCGTGAAGGGCTTGATGTGATGGCTGCAGACACTAAAAATGGTCAGGAGGCTATCACAAACGGGATTAAAGAAATTCTGCCGGATGTGTATAACACAAATCCGATGAGTGTGGGGCTCACCATGTGGCGTGATGCAAAACTTGACGAAACCGTGAGCATCTGCGCTAATGACGGTGTTGCCGACAGGAAGAAGATTGCTGAAATGTTGAAAGACATATTTCCGGCAGATATTGAAACAATAAACCGAATAGAAAACAAAAGATGACAACTATTCCGATATATTTCTCATTTGATCTGGGGTTGCCTGAAATTGTACTGGCCGGTGTGGCGTGGCTAATGCTATTATTGGCTCTGTGGCCTCTGATGTTTTTGTTGCGTCCGCGCCGCCGGCAAAAGAAAATCACTGAGGATATAAGTGCGCCGATAGGTGGATGGCCGGGCATCTCTATTGTGGTTTACTGCCGCGATGAGGCGACTTCGCTGGAGCAGTTGCTTGAAAAACTTTTTGCACAGGAATATGACGGCGAGTTTGAGATAATAATATCAAGTGACGGCCGAAATAAGGATATTGACGGCGTGGTGATGCGCCAGATGTCAAAATTCAACAAGATGCGCGTCACATTTGTGCCTGATGAGGCAAGGAGTCTTTCGCGAAGAAAGATGGCTTTCACGCTTGGCATAAAGGCTGCCCAATATGATATCGTGCTTCTCACTTATGCCGATACGATTGTAGGATCAAAGAAATGGCTTGCTTCGGTTGCTTCACAGTTTGAGCCGGGTAAAGATGTGGTGATCGGTGCGGCAATACCTAAGAGGTTGTATGGTAGAGGAATCCCACGCATGATGCGACGTCTGGATCTCGAGCTGACAACACTCACATGGATTTCATCGGCGATAGGTGGAAAGACTTTCAGAGGTGAAGGACACAATCTGGCGTTCAGGAAAGAAATATTTTTTAAGCACAAGGGGTATTCACGGACATTGAATCTTCACTATGGCGATGATGATTTGTTTGTGGATGAGATAAGCACCCGCGACAACACGGCGGTGAATCTGCGTCCTGAAGGGCTTGTGAAGATCGACTGGCATTCACCCAAGCACATGATGCGCGATGAATCGTCGCGGAGACTTTACACAACGCGCCGTTTAGGCTGCGGGCCGAGGGCTCTTGTGTCGCTGCTTGTGTGGACGACATGGCTGAATCTTGCTGCGGTGGTAGCCGGAGGGGTCTATTACTATTGCAACGGTTTCATGATCGCTCTGCTTGCTACCGCATTTTTGGCTTATTGGATAATCGTGTCGGTGAGTCTGAGCAGAGCGGGAAAGTTCCTCAGGCTGCGAATGCCGGTTTTGTGGCTAATTCCGTCGCTCATGTTGCGGCCGCTCCTGAGTTTCAAGCGCAGACTGCGAATGCTGAAAAACCGCTCCACCAACTTCACGTGGCATAAATTGCCAAAATAGACGAAACAATATCCGGGGTGCCGGTTGTTATAAAACAAAAAACGATTTTTATGGAGAATAAATCAGTTGAGAAGACTTTGCTTGAGCGTCGTAGCATACGGCGATATGAGCGCGAAGCAATAGCGGCCGAGGATATGAACTTTATCTATGAAGCCATCCGCAACACACCGACAAGCTACAATGGCCAGCAGTTCAGTGTGATCGATGTGGTTTCTCAGGATAAAAAGGAAGCACTCTATGAGATCATCGGACAAAAACAGATAAAGACATGCAATCACTTCCTTGTGTTCTGCATGGATTATAACAAGATATCTAAACTCGCTGCTGCCAAGGGAGTCGAGATGCCGGAGTTTGTCGACACAATGGATGGTGTGACAGTAGGTATCATTGATGCATCACTTGCCTTGATGAGCGCAATGGTGGCCGCTGAATCACGCGGACTCGGCACTAATGCGATCGGGTATGCCCGCACCGCTAACTCGGCTGCTGTGTCGAAGATGCTTAATCTGCCCAAAGGAGTGTTTGTGGTGTGTGGACTTGCAATCGGAGTGCCGCGTGAGATGCCGGATCTGAAACCGAAGATGCCGCTGTCGGCGATAATCCACACCGACAGTTACAACGATGAGGGGCTGGTAGAAACGCTTGAAGCCTACGATGCCGAGATAAAACACTACAATGCCACACGAGCCGGTGCAAAGACCGATAACGACTGGTTGAATCATATACTGGGATATTACACCGAGGCTTGCAAGTATGAGATACTAAAAGCTCTGAAAGATCAAGGCTTTGATGTGAAGAAATAATGAGACGGGCGCCGCAAATGTGGCGCCCGGGCTTTTTAAGTGCTTTAGATCTTTAACTGTTACATGGTGAAGGCATTGAAGCCGCCGTCGACTATGGCTACTGTTCCGGTGACAAAGGCCGATGCTTCGGAGATAAGGTAGTGAATTGTACCGCATAATTCCTCAGGATCGCCGAAACGACCGAAGGGAGTCTGGCGGATTACATCTGCTCCGCGTTTTGTGAGAGACCCGTCGGGGTTTGTGAGGAGCGCACGGTTCTGATTTGTGAGGAAGAAGCCGGGTGCAATGGCGTTGATGCGTATGCCGGGTGTGAATTTTGTGGCTATCTCGGTTGCCATGTAGGCGGTGAAGTTTGAGATGCCTGCCTTAGCCGCAGAATAGCCGAGGACGCGAGTGAGTGGGCGGAATGCGGCCATAGATGAAAAGTTCACGATGGCTCCTTTCCCTGCTTCAACCATGGGGCGCAGGAAGACTTGCGTGGGTATGACCGAACCGGTCAGGTTAAGGTCGAGCACTTTGCGGAAATGGTCGGGATCAATGTCGAAGAACGTGCCGTCGGGCGGGATAGTGGCACCGGGCATATTGCCGCCGGCTGCGTTAAGTAGTGCATCGACACGACCATAGCGTGCGATAATGTCATCACAGTTTTTCTGCACTTTACTGCTGTCGAGTACGTCGGTCTCAAGGAAGAGTGCTTCACCGCCGGCAGCGGTGATTTCGCTGACAATGCTATTGCCTTCATCGGCGCGTCGGCCAAGAATGACTACACGCGCTTTCTGCCCTGCAAGATAAGTAGCTATGCAACGACCAAGTACACCTGTGCCACCGGTGATGACCACTACGTGGCTTGATATGTCAAAAAGATTTTTCATTGCTGTGGGTTGTTTTGTTCGTGAAGGTATCGGTCGACGGTTGCCATCACTCCGTCTATCTGACCGAGGGCAAGCATGCGACCGTGGAATGAGTAGCCGGCGTTGTATGCTTTACCGGCATCGTCGAGCATGAGGCGGCCGTGGTCGACGCGCATAGGGAGAGAGGGATTGATGGATTCAAAAGTGCGCACAAGTGAGATTATATCGGCACGTCCGCCGAGATGACTTGCTTCGCGGAAGTCGCCTCCGGGAAGCACCTCACAGCTGCGCAGATGCACGAACCATGTGCGGTGAGCAAACTCACGTGCCATAGCGGGAACATCGTTGTGCGCTCCGGCACTGAGTGATCCGGCACAGAACGTCAATCCATTGTGAGGATCGTCGACTGCGTCGAACAGCCAGCGGATATCGTCGGCTGATGAGACGATGCGCGGTAGCCCAAGCACCTGCATGGGAGGATCGTCGGGGTGAACACACATGCGAATGTCGTACTCACGGCATACGGGCATGATCGCTTCGAGAAAATATTTCATGTTATCGCGAAGCTGGTCACGGCTTATCCCGTCGTAGAGGCTGAGTATCTGACGGAATTTTTCAAGCGGATCATCCTCTTTTCCGGTAATGTTGCCGTTGACAAAGCCCTGTGTGCGGATGATTATGTTTTCGACAAGGCGGGCATCATCGGCAGGAGTCATGCGGGATTTCAGTTCTTCCACACGGCTGAGGGTAGCGGCATCCCAATCATCGGCAGCTCCCTTACGTTTCAGGAGGTGTATGTCGAAATAGGCAAATTCCGCGCGATTGAAATACAAGGATTTTGTTCCGTCGGGGTTGGGATGCTCAAGGTCGGTGCGCGCCCAGTCGAGAACCGGCATGAAATTGTAGCATATCGTGCGCACTCCGGCTTTGCCGAGATTGCGCAGACTTTCGATATAATTGGCGATCAACCTGTCACGGTCGGGTGAGCCATACTTTATCCCTTCGCTGACAGGCAGACTCTCCACAACACTCCATTTCAGTCCTGCCGACTCGATAAAATGTTTCATTTTATTGATTTCGTCAAGCGACCAGATTTCACCGTTGGGGATGTGGTGCAGAGAAGTCACGATGCCTTCGACACCGATCTGGCGAAGTGTGTCAAGAGTAATTATATCGTCGGGGCCAAACCACCGCCATGTTTTCTCCATCATATAAACTTCAGAAGTTAAAGTAGTTTTTCGCGTTGTAGTAAGAAATATCGCTGACCATCGACGCCACGCGGTCAAACTCCTGCATCGGCAGAAGCCCACGCTCCAAGTCGCGGCCGAGCATATTGCAGAGTATGCGGCGGAAATAGGCGTGGCGTGGATAGGAGAGGAAAGAGCGTGAATCGGTGAGCATGCCGACGAAGCGGCTAAGAAGTCCCTGTGTCGACAAAGCATTCATCTGCTCTTCCATGCCGGATATGTGGTCGTTGAACCACCATGCAGAGCCAAATTGCATTTTGCCCGGACAGCTCCCATCCTGAAAATTGCCTATCATTGCCGCAACCCACACATTGTCGGAGGGATTCAGATTGTAGAGAATGGACTTTGCCAACTGACCTGTTCGATCAAGGTTGTTGAGGAACCGGGCAATATTCCCGGCTCCGCGCCAGTCGCCTATGGTGTCGAAGCCGGTGTCGGGGCCGAGCTTGGCATAAGCGCGTGTATTGACGTTGCGCATCGGGCCGAAGTGGAACTGCTGCACCCATCCACTGGCGTGGTTCATGCGGCAAAGCTCGAGCAGAATGGACGTCTGGAGTCTGGAAGATTTCTCGGGGGATAGCTCTTTGCCGGATCGCACTTCGCTGAAGATCTCGTTGATCTCGCTGTAATCCGCTTCAGCATAGGGGAACGATGAAAGTCCATGATCGGCCAGACGGCATCCCTCGCTGTGGAAGAAATCATGACGCTTCTGCAACGCATCGATAAGGGAGTCATAGTCGGTGATCTCAATGCCTGAAACCGCAGAAAGCGTGTCAAGATAAGCGTTGTAACTAACGGCGTCGCCAATGTTGGCCGCTTTGTCGGGACGCCATGTGGGAAGCACTTTGATGCCAATGTTATTAGCGGCTATCTGCCGATGATAGCGGAGGTCGTCGGTGGGATCGTCGGTTGTGCAGACGACCTCGACATTGTAGCGGCGCATCAGTCCGACCGGAGTCATGTCGGGATCTTTCAGCCGCTCGTTGCAACGGTCAAAGATCTCGCGGGCGGTATCAGGATTAAGTACCGTGTCGATACCAAAAGCAGTGGAGAGCTCAAGATGAGTCCAGTGATACAGTGGATTGCGGAAGGCGCGAGGCACCGTGTCGGCCCACTTCTGAAACTTCTCCCAAGGCGTGGCATCGCCAGTGATGAAGTGCTCAGGCACACCATTGGCTCTCATTGCGCGCCATTTGTAGTGATCTCCGCCAAGCCATAGCTGTGAAATGGATTCAAACGGCTGATCTTCGGCAATCTCACGTGGCGACAGGTGGCAGTGATAGTCGATAATCGGTAGCGACTCGGCATGATTGTGGTAGAGCGTGCGCGCCGCGTCGCTTTCAAGCAGAAAATCTGGAGTAATAAAAGGCTTGTTCATCTTTATTTCAGAACCACAAGTTTATATCGGGGAACAAGGATCTTCATGATGATCCAACTCAGGAGGTAGGCAAATCCGGCGATGAAGAAGACGATCATGTAGCCGGCGTTCTTGCCCTCAAAGCCAAGAAAATGCAGACCGACACGCTCAGCATAGACAAATAGCTGTCCGGCTCCGTAATTACTTGAGAAACTGCCGAGTCCGCTTGCAAGTCCGGCCGCTCCGGTCACGCTTGCAATAACGTGCTTCGGGAACATGTCGCTGATGACAGTGAAGACGTTGGCGCTCCAGCTCTGATGTGCGGCTGCCATAATGCCGATTATCACTACCGGGAACCAAAGTGAGATCTCACCCAAAGGCATCACGCCGATGCCGAGAATGGGGAAGATCGCATAGATGAGGAGTGCCTTCATGCGTCCGGCATAGGGATTTAGCTTGTTTTTCTCAATGAAGTAGGTGGGGAGATAGCTTGCCCAAAGCGATAGCATGGAAATGAGGTAGATGGTAAAGACTGCCATCATCCCGGTAAAGGATGCCGAGGAGTAGCCGTATATGTCGTTGATGAACGCAGGAGCCCAGAAAAGGAGGAACCACCACACTGAATCGGGGAGGAAACGACCGAAGATGACAGCCCATGTCTGACGATAGGTGAAGGGGAGGAAAAATGAGATTTTCTTTGCCTTGACCTCGCCGGCTGACACTTCTTTTTTCTCGATGGATGCGTCGATGCGGGCATCCTGCTCGATATATTCAAGCTCAGCTGCATTGACACGTGGATTTTCATCGGGCTTCTTGTAGGTGAATACCCATGCTCCCATCCAGATGAAGCCGAGGGCACCGATGAGGATAAAAGCGGCTTCCCAACCGTAGCGGTCGGCGAGAGTGGGGATAAGGAACGGAGCAACCAGCGGGCCGATCTGCGCGCCGGAGTTGAAAATGCCGGTTGCAAATCCACGGTCTTTCTTGGGGAAGTACTCGGCAGTGGCTTTAATCGAGCAGGGGAAATTGCCTCCCTCGCCTAACGAGAGGATGCAACGGGCAGCGACAAAGAGCCACACGCTGACCGAGGTTATGGCGACTGCCATACCTGAAATATCGCTAACCGCTTGCAGGTGCTCGCGTGCCACGGTGAACGAAAGAGTCCATTGTCCGGTCACGATGCCGTCGGTAAGTATGCCGCAGAGTCCATGCAGACAAGCACCCGCAGACCAGACTCCGACAGCCCAGAGGTAACCGCGCTTTGTGCCTACTTTGTCGACAAAACGACCAGTGAGCAGCATCGCGATCGCGTAGACGATAGAGAACACGCCGGTAATCAGGCCATAATCGGCGTCGGTCCAATTAAACTCGGGGGCAATAAAGTTTTTCCAAGTGAGGGATAACACTTGACGGTCGAGATAGTTGACTACAAGTGCGAGCCAAAGCATGGAGCAGATAACCCAACGGTAGTTGGTCATTCTCTGTGTTGCAGTGCTGTTCATGGTGCAGGATGATAATGATTTCAGTTTTTGATATATTTCGAAATTATGCCGAGGGCTTCACGGCACTTGTGAGTGATATAGGGCCAATCCTGTGCCGCAATGCGATCTTTGGGGAAGAGCTTGGATCCCATGCCCACGCAGTAAGTCCCGGCTTTGAACCATTCCGAGAGATTTTCTTCGGTCGGTTCAACTCCGCCTGTGACCATGATTCTGCTCCATGGCATAGGAGCCATGATGTCGCGGACAAAGCGCGCACCCAGCACATCGCCGGGGAAAACCTTGCACAAAAGGCATCCGGCTTCCTGTGCGCTGCCTATCTCGGTGACAGTGGCGCAGCCGGGGGAGTAGGGGATGCTGTGGCGGTTGCAGATGCGTGCCACCTCGGGGTTGAAAAGAGGGCCGACGATGAAATCGGCACCGTGCTGAATGTAGGCGGCTGCAACCGGCGCGTCGACGACCGAACCGACGCCAAGGGCGAGGCCGGGACAATGCCTGGCTGTGAACCGACGCAGAGTGTCGAAGACTTCATCGGCGAAATCTCCGCGATTTGTGAACTCAAACACGCGCACTCCACCATCGTAGCACGCTTTCACGACCTGCATCGTAACTTCTGCATCGGGATGATAAAACACCGGAATCATGCGGGTTGCAGAAATATTGCCGTAGACGGCGAAAGAATCAAGAAAAGCCATAATGTGATTTGTGATAATGAAGTGATGTCTATCGGCTGACACGCCCGCTGGCATCGCCTGCGGCAAGCCGCTCGACTTCGGCAACCGACACGAGGTTGAAATCGCCGGGGATGGTCTGCTTCAGGGCAGATGCCGCAACAGCAAACTCAAGAGCCTGCCCGACAGGCATACCGCTAACAAGGCCGTGGATCAGTCCACCGGAGAAAGCATCGCCTCCACCGACACGGTCGATTATCGGATTTATGTCGTAGCGGCGTGATTCATAGAACGTAGATCCATCGTAGAGGAGCGCTTTCCAGCCATTGTGGGACGCAGAGAATGACTCGCGCAGTGTAGAAGCGACGTAGCGGAAACCATACTCATGCATCATAGCCCGGAAAATCTCTTTGTATCCCTCGGCATGAGTGGCACCGGCGAGAATGTCGGCGTCGGGACGGAAACCGAGGCAGAGTTCTGCATCTTCCTCATTGCCGATGCACACGTCGACATACTTCATGAGCGGACGCATGACGGATTGTGCTTTAGCGGGTGTCCATAACTTCTTGCGGAAATTGAGGTCGACCGAGACCGTCACTCCATGACGCCGGGCAGCCTCGCAGGCGCGCCGGGTAAGCTCAGCGGCAGTGTCGGAAAGCGCGGGGGTGATACCGCTCCAGTGAAACCAGTCGGCTCCCTCCATGATGGCATCAAAATCAAACTCGTCGGGAGAGGCCTCGGCGATCGCAGAGCCGGCGCGGTCGTAGATGACATTTGAGGGGCGCATGGAAGCACCAGTCTCGCAATAGTATATGCCTACACGCTTGCCGCCGCGGATGATGGATGATGTGTCGACTCCACGGGTGCGGAGGCTGTCGACAGCAGCCTGCCCAATTTCATGTGATGGCAATTTGGACACAAAAACGGCGTGATGCCCGTAGTTGGCGCAACTTACGGCCACATTAGCCTCGCCTCCGCCAAAGATCACTCTGAAAGAATCGGCTTGAGAGAACCGCAGGAATCCGTCGGGCGACAGCCTCAGCATGATCTCGCCAAGAGTAATAATTTTTCCCATTGCTAACAGGATTAAACAGTTTTCACAAATTTAATGAAATAAGGGAAAAATAAGTGGAATGAAGTGATAGAAAAAGTTGATAAAAAATATTTTGCAAATGATTTTGCAATTACGGGATAAAGAAGTAATTTTGCGCCCGGTAAAAACCATATACAAAACCATCAAAATTATAATCAGACACAATGGCAACAAAAATCAGATTGCAGCGTCATGGTCGTAAGAACTATGCGTTCTATCCCATTGTTATCGCCGACAGCAGAGCGCCACGAGATGGCAGATTTATCGAGCGAATTGGCAGTTACAATCCTAACACCAACCCCGCTACGGTAACGCTGAACTTCGAGAGGGCTTTGTATTGGGTAAATGTAGGCGCACAGCCCACCGACACCGTTCGCCGCATCCTGTCGCAGGAGGGCGTGATGCTGATGAAGCACCTTCAGGGCGGTGTGAAGAAAGGCTCGTTTGACGAGGCTGAGGCTCAGAAGCGTTTTGACGCATGGAAGGCATCGAAGCAGGCTCGTATCGACGCACAGAAGTCGTCGATGGCCAACAAGGCAGAGGAGGCCGCCAAGGAGCGCTTTGAGAACGAGGTAGCCAAGAACAAGGCAAAGGCTGAAGAGGTAGCCAAGAAGAAAGCAGAGCTCGCCGCTGCCAAAGCAGAGGCTGAAGCTGCTGCAAACGCTGAGGCTGCTGAGTCGACAGAAGAGGCACCTGCCGAATAAAAAAAACGGTTTTCGTTGCGGCATAGGGCTCTGATGAACTCTTTGCCAAAGAAAAACCATTGTAGAAAATAAACGGTCGGGTGATTGCTTCTGTGCGCTTATGAGTGTTGCAGAGTGAGCATTGCCCGACTGTTTTTTTGCTACAGCCGACACTGAATGACTGATCGACCGGATGATGCCGCGGCTTTAACGTGTCGCGACAAGACAAATCCGGAATGCCGAATCTCTCCCGCACATGCCACTTTTCACGTGGTCAATTAAAACGCGAGAAATCAACTGTTTTACTTGACCGAAACGCGAACAAGGGTGAAATCAGCCACACAGGACTTAAAGGTATAATACACATATAAATCGTTTTCAATTATTGTTTTACCTGTTCACTGTTATAATAAAATGAACGAAGATCTACAGGAACTTATAGCAAAATTGGTCTATAAAACAACTGATGAGACCGGATGGGCTCCTCAGAACAAACTCGGACAGCATCTTGCACGTATCGGCCGCTCGGTAAAAGAGCTTGGCTATGAGAAGATGAGCGGATTTTTTCAGGATCATACCGACCGTTTTCAGGTCGAGAAGGATGAGCACGGGCTGCCTATCGTGAAACTCATAGGCGAGGCACCCGCAATGGGAAGTCTGGAAGAGGAAGAAATCATGCGCCCTCAGGGATATTTCCGTGGTGTGCGCCAGTCGTCGATGCAGCCCCGCGCGCCGCGTTATCAGCAGGGTGGTTACGCGAAACCGTCGTATGGTATGGGTCAGGGCTATGGCTCTTATGGCATGAACAACCGTCGCGGCATGTACAACGACCAGCGTCACGACATGTATAACAGGCGTCGTCCCGAGCAGCTTTCGCTCTTCCGCTGGGCTTTTTTCCCTGATCGCGAAGAGTGGCTTCAGATGCTTGCCGATCTCGCTATGCCTCAGGTGTGGCAGTATGAGGTTGCCGATGAGCAGCACCCCAATCCTGCACTGTTTGACTATCTGAGAGATGTGTTCCGTCGCCTTCAGCTTGAGGGTAAGGTGCTCGAGAGCCACGCCGAGGGGCTTGCGCTTTTCAACACCGGTCTTGTCGACCGCGAGGAGCAGCGTCCGATCTACGCAGTGTTCGGCCGCAATCCTAACCGTAACCGTCAGCCGTGGTTGTTCCAAGAGTTCTTCCTGTCGAGCGCTCCGCTTCTCGCGCAGGCTTCACAGCAGCAGATGATCGAGGAGGACACCGTTGACGATGCTGATGATTCCGACGAAATTGAAATGACCGAGGAGGCATAAAAGACTCCGGAAGGACACAGTGAATGCATAAGGGGGTTGACAAGCAGCCATAAGGATGTTTTGTCATCCCCCTTCAACTTGAAACGGGAGCGGGGAGAATGGATGCCGGTGTGGCGAGAATGACAGGTGCAAAAGAAGACGCAGACTGGCGGCATTGGTCATTTAACACATTGCGGGCAGTGTAAATTTTACTAATTTTGTGAATCGATAGGGGTGGCCACTGTCGGGCATCCCGATGAAAGAACAATGGAAATAATCAGAACCGTAGGTGATTTGCGCAAGTTTGTCGGTGAGGCTCGTGCCGCAGGAAAGAGCGTCGGGCTCGTGCCGACTATGGGTGCGCTTCACGCCGGCCACATGTCGCTGATGCATCGTGCACGCAAGGAGAATGATGTGGTCGTTGCAAGTGTGTTTGTGAATCCTACACAATTCAACAATGCGCAGGATCTGAAAACTTATCCCCGCACCGAGGAAGCCGATGTGGCGAAACTCGAAAGCGCGGGAGTGGACGCGGCTTTTATCCCGAGTGTGGATGAGGTTTATCCTGAACCGGATACACGGGTGTTTGATCTTGGTGGCGTAGCCGAGGTGATGGAGGGAAAGATGCGTCCGGGGCATTTCAACGGTGTGGCTCAGATCGTGAGCAAGCTGTTTGGCTGGGTAATGCCTGACCGTGCCTATTTCGGTGAGAAGGATTTTCAGCAGATCGCCGTCATCAGAAAGATGGCAAAACTTGAGGGTTTTGACATAGATATTGTTGACTGCCCTATATGCCGTCATGACGACGGGTTGGCAATGAGCAGCCGAAACGTGAGGCTCAGCGCAGAACAGCGTGCTGTGGCTCCGAAAATCCATGAGGTGCTCGTGGAAAGTCTCGGATGGGCTGACCAGTGCACTCCCGCAGAGGTGAAAAAGAAAGTCACTGAAGCTATAAACGGCAATGAGTGGCTTGATACAGAGTATTATGAAATTGTCGACTCACTGACAATGCAGCCCATCGACAACTGGAATGACGTGGGCGAAGGTGCTGTGGCGGTGGGATGCGTCACGGTGTACTGCGGCGATGTGAGGCTGATCGACAACATAAAGTATATCAAAGGATAAAGAGTGGATTTCCGGCTGACACCGTGTCATGCCGGACTTCATCATCATAAAGCAGCAATCATGCAGATTCAGTTGCTCAAATCAAAAATTCACCGCGTGACGGTGACAGACGCATGTCTGGATTACATCGGCAGCATCACTATCGATGCCGATCTGATGGACGCGGCAGGTATTCTGCCGGGGGAGCGCGTCTACATTGTGAACAATAACAATGGCGAGCGCTTCGATACATATACAATCGCGGGTGAACGCGGAAGCGGAACCATCTGCCTGAACGGTGCGGCTGCGCGCAAGGTGCAGCGAGGCGATATAGTGATCATACTGAGCTATGTTTTCCTGACACCGGATGAGGCAAAGACATGGGAACCGAAGGTGATTTTCCCCGACACAGCAACAAACCGTCTTAAATAACAGCGATGTTTGAGAATTTAACCGAGAAACTTGAACGGAGTTTCAAAGTCCTGAAAGGACAAGGACGCATCACGGAGATCAACGTGGCCGAAACGCTGAAAGAGGTGCGTCGCGCCCTTCTCGATGCCGACGTGAACTTCAAGGTCGCCAAAACATTTACCGACACGGTGAAAGAGAAGGCATTGGGTCAGAATGTGATCAATGCGCTCCAGCCGGGTCAGCTCATGGTGAAGATCGTGAGAGACGAACTTGCCACACTGATGGGTGGCGAGGCATCGGCTCTGAATCTCGGCGGTAATCCGACGGTGATACTGATGTCGGGACTGCAGGGATCGGGTAAAACGACGTTCTCGGGTAAACTTGCAAAGAAGCTGAAAAGCGAGAAGGGGAAGCGCCCTCTGCTGGTAGCCTGCGACGTGTACCGTCCGGCCGCTATCGAGCAGTTGAAGGTGCTTGCCGGACAAATCAACGTGCCGGTCTACTCGGAGGAGGGTAACAAGAATCCTGTGGAGATTGCCAAGAACGGCGTGGCGTATGCCAAGGCAAATCACCTTGATCTCGTAATCATCGACACGGCGGGTCGTCTTGCTGTGGATGAGGAGATGATGGATGAGATCGAGCGCGTGAAGAATGCCGTGAAGCCGCAGGAGACACTTTTTGTGGTGGACTCGATGACCGGTCAGGATGCTGTGAACACAGCCCGTGAATTTAACCAGCGTCTTGATTTTGACGGCGTGGTACTCACGAAGCTCGATGGTGACACCCGTGGCGGTGCCGCCCTGTCGATCAGGACAGTGGTGGACAAGCCGATCAAATATGTGGGAACGGGCGAGAAGCTTGAGGCTCTGGATGTGTTCCATCCCGACCGTATGGCTGACCGTATTCTCGGCATGGGTGACATCGTGTCGCTCGTAGAAAAGGCTCAGCAGCAGTTTGACGAGCAACAGGCCCGCGAGATGCAGCGCAAGATCGCCAAGAATCAGTTTAACTTCAATGATTTCATGGCGCAGATCCAGCAAATCAAGAAGATGGGTAATCTGAAAGATCTTGCGGCAATGATACCCGGTATGGGCAAAATGCTGAAGGATATAGACATAGATGACGATGCATTTAAGGGTATCGAGGCTATCATCAACTCAATGACAGCCAAAGAGCGCGAGAATCCGCAGATCATCAATGTGAGCCGCCGTCAGCGCATCGCCAAAGGATCGGGCACTTCGCTCCCCGAGGTGAACCGTCTGCTCAAGCAGTTTGAGGAGACACGCAAGATGATGAAGGTTGCCGCTACAATGAAGAACCCGATGCAGATGATGCGCAACATGCGTCGCAGATAAGAAACGTAAAAAAAAATCAGACATATACACTATGCCAACTATAATCGACGGAAAAAAGACTTCGGCAGAAATCAAGCAAGAGATTGCACGTGAGGTCGCAGAAATAATAGAAAAGGGTGGGAAGCGTCCGCATCTTGCGGCTATACTTGTAGGGCATGACGGCGGCAGCGAGACATACGTGGCTGCAAAGATCAAAGCGTGCGAGGAGTGTGGCTTCAAGTCGTCGCTGATCAGATATGAGGCTGATGTGACCGAGGAGAAACTTCTCGAGGAGGTTGCGAAGCTGAATGGTGACGATGATGTGGACGGTTTCATCGTGCAACTTCCGCTTCCGCGCCACATCGATGCCGACAAGGTTATACTGGCTATTGATCCGGCAAAGGACGTAGACGGTTTCCATCCGATCAACGTCGGCCGCCTGATGATTGGTCTGCCGGGTCTGCGTCCGGCTACTCCAGCCGGTATCATGGAGCTGCTGCGCCGCTACAATGTGCCTGTGAAGGGTGGACGCGCAGTGGTGCTGGGACGCAGCAATATCGTGGGCAAGCCGATGGCGATGATGCTGATGCAGAAAGGTGATTATGCCGATGCAACAGTGACGGTGTGCCACAGCGGTACAAAGAATATCAAGGAGATATGCCGCGAGGCTGATCTCATCGTTGCCGCTCTCGGTGTTCCGGGATTCCTCACCGCCGACATGGTGAAAGATGGCGTGGCAGTGATCGACGTGGGCACGACCCGTGTTCCTGACGCAACGCGCAAAAGCGGGTTCCGTCTGCGCGGCGATGTGGACTATGAAAACGTAGCTCCGAAGTGCAGCTTCATCACTCCTGTTCCGGGCGGAGTAGGGCCGATGACGATTGTGTCGCTCATGCAGAACACGCTGAAAGCAGCTAAGAATCGCGTGAAGTAATGCTTCAGTTTTTGATTTCGGATAAGGATCTGCGCCACACACCAGTGGCGCAGACCGAAATTGCTCTTGCGGGCGGTTGCCGCTGGATTCACATACCTGCCGGACTCAAGCGCGATGAGCTTGAGGCAATAGAAGGCATGTGCCGTGAAGCAGGTGCGTTTCTGACGGTGGATGATGACGAGGCACTGACCAACGACCGCCGTTTTCATGGCGTTCTGATCAATGCCGGACATGCAAAGCCAGCCGTAGAAGTAAGAAATCTTCTTGGCCCTCATGCTGTGGTGGGAGTTGAGATAGATGATGCCGGAGTGCTCCCGTCGCTGATGAAGGGCGACATAGATTATGCCGTGTTTGACACCGACCGTCACGGATTAGAGAGGGCAAAGGCTTTTGCGGCGGAGAGTGGAAAAAGGCATGTGCCGCTTGTGGCTCGCGGACTCAAACTGACGCGTGACGACATAATGAGCCTGATGGAAGCCGGATTCAACGGTGTGCTAACGACCGGTTGCGCTCTTGAGTCGGCTCTGCCGACGGAATCGGTTAAGTCGCTGACCGATGAGCTCCACGCCCGATTCTGAAGCTCTGAGCGGGGGGAGCAAAGCCCTGCTTCTGAAAATTGCGATCCCGGTCGTGATCGGGCTTGCAGTGGTGGTGTGGCTTTTCAGTAGAGAATTTAATGTTGAGGCATTAAAGGAGATAAAGATAACTACCTTGACGGTAGTGGCTATCGTGGCTGCTCTCGGAGCGGTGTGGATGCGTGATTTCGGCATGGCATGGCGTTTCAGATGCCTCACCGACCGGGAGCTGAAATGGGGGGCAACATGGCGCACGACTTTTTTATGTGAGTTCACTTCGGCGATCACCCCTTCGTCGGTGGGAGGAAGCGCGCTGAGCATGATTTTTCTAAAGCGCGAGGGGGTGAACATAGGGCGCGCCACAACGCTCACGATGACAATACTTTTCCTCGACGAGCTGTTTTTTGTAATTTTTTGCCCTATCGTGGCATTGTCGATACCTCACCAGTCGCTTTTTGATATCGGCTCAAGCAAGATAAACGGCGGCATGGAGGTGGCTTTCTGGATCGTCTACGGAGTAATTGCGGCTCTGACAATAGGTCTGTTTTTAGGTATATTTGTGATACCGAAAGCTGTGAGAAAGGTGCTTGACCGGTTGTTTTCGTATCGCCTGCTGCGCAAGTGGCATGATGATGCGGTGAACATAGGGGACAACATGATAGCTACTTCGCGGGCAATAAAAAAATACAGGTTGAAATGGTGGCTTGAGGCGTTTGCTGCAACATGCACGAGCTGGACAGGACGTTATCTTGTGGTTAATGCACTTTTCTGGGGCTTTGTGCCGGGTGCTGACCAGATGGTTGTGTTCGGGCGGCAGTTTGTGGTGTGGGCATTGCTGATGTTTACTCCCACTCCCGGCGGCAGCGGTGTGAGCGAATGGCTGTTTAAGGAGTATTACGGGGATCTTATAAGTCTCGGAGGTGTGGTGATGGTTGTGGCTGTGCTATGGCGCGTGCTCACCTACTACATCTATCTATTTATAGGCTTCCTGCTGTTACCTACATTATTCAAAAAGAAAAAATGATACTTTTTCCTAATGCAAAAATCAATATAGGACTGGATATCCTGCGCCGTCGTGATGACGGGTACCATGACATAAGCACGGTGATGTATCCTATCGGATGGTGCGATGTGCTTGAGCTGGTGCCGGCAGAAGGGGAGGAGACGACTCTGACTGTCACAGGTAACGGCGTGGACTGCCCGACCGAAAAGAATCTGGTGATGAAAGCTGCGCGGCTAATGAGCAGCGTGGCTGATATACCGCCGACTGATATCTATCTTCACAAGATAATCCCTGACGGGGCGGGAATGGGTGGAGGAAGTTCGGATGCAGCATTCACGTTGCGCGGGCTGAATGAGCTTTATGGACTGGGCTATGGAAAGGAGGAGCTTGCTGCGATGGCAGCAAAACTTGGTGCCGACTGCCCGTTTTTCATCTACAACGAGCCGATGCTTGCCGAAGGGGTGGGCGAGAAGCTGAGCAAAGCGGCTTTAGATCTGAGGGGTTGCGGCATAATGGTTGTGAAACCTGATTTCTCAATATCTACCGCCGAGGCCTATGGAGGGGTAAAGCCTGAAGTGCCTGAAGTGCATCTGACGGAAAGGCTGGGTGAGGAGAGGAGCAAATGGAAAGATGGCGTGAGGAATGCTTTTGTGGGGCATCTCGCGCAGAAATATGTGGAGATCAATGAAATTACGGGATGGCTCTATGAAAAAGGGGCTGTCTATGCTTCGATGACCGGAAGCGGATCGGCCGTGTATGGTATATTTGAGAATACTGACATGGCTGACATGGCAAAAGCGGAGTATGAGAAAATCCACGGTAACCAGCGCGTTTACTCCGGTGCTCTTTAGACATCCGGTATATAAATGAGTCTTATTGATTGAACGTTGTAGGGTTGTTTCTTGTTGTATTTGTGAAAAAGATGTGTCGGCAAGGGCACATTGGCAATGTTTTTGCTATGAAAAATAAGTAGGTGACGGGGATTTTCCTCAGGGCATCTGCTCATGAGTCAGGCAACGGACATGTGACCAGAATCATAAATTGAAAATAAAAAACATAAGAATATGGGACACAATAAGGACAACCGATTCAACGGAAACGAGAAAGAACGTGAAGATTATATAAATGAGGTAGTGCCTGATGATGTGGCTATAGGTGATGTTGCCGAGCAGCCTGAACAGGCAGAGGAGATCGAGGTTCCGGTAGATGACGAGAACGGCGATGAAATCGAGGCTCTGAAGAATCTGCTGCAGCAGAAAGATGAGCAGATCGAGAAGGAGAAGAAAGAATATCTTTTCCTTATGGCTGATTTTGACAACTTCAGAAAACGCACGCTGAAAGAGAAATCGGAAATCCTGAAAAACGGCGCAGAAAGCGCAATGAAAGGATTGCTCCCTATCGTGGACGATTTTGAGCGTGGGCTTGATGCAATAAAGGATTCAAGCGACGCTGAATCGGTGAAAGAAGGCATGATGCTTATCTACAATAAATTTGTGAAGTATCTTGAGCAAAACGGCGTGAAGGTGATGGAAACCTCGGGGGCCGATTTTGACCCTGACAATCATGAGGCCGTGGCCATGATTCCGGCCGACAGCGAGGAGAAGCGTAACAAGGTGGTCGACACAGTGACCAAGGGATACACCATGAACGGAAAGGTGATACGTCATGCAAAAGTGGTCGTAGCCCAGTAATAGAAAAGTGTCGTACAACTGAAATAAGGAAAGATGGCTAACAAGAGAGATTACTATGAGGTGCTCGGCGTGGGGAAGGAAGCGAGTGCCGATGAAATAAAGAAAGCATACCGAAAACTTGCGCTGAAGTATCATCCTGACCGCAATCCGGGTGACAAGGAGGCTGAGGAGAAGTTTAAGGAAGCTGCCGAAGCCTACGACGTGCTCAGCAATGAGGACAAGCGTAAGAAATATGACCAGTTTGGTCACTCTATGGGTCCGCAGGGCTTCGGCGGTGGTGACGGCGGTGCCTACTACAGCACCGGCGGCTTCTCGATGGAGGATATTTTCTCGCAGTTCGGCGACATATTCGGTGGTCACTTCGGTGGCCAGTGGGGTGGTGCCGCAGGTGGCCGCACCTCGCGTAAGCCGCGTCAGCGCAAGGGTGGCGACATACGCATCAGGGTGAAACTCACGCTTGAGGAGATCGCCAAGGGTGTGACAAAGACGCTGAAAATCCCCACACTTGTCAAGTGTGACTACTGTAACGGAACCGGTGCCAAGGATGGAACAGCGTTCAAGACCTGTCCGACCTGTCACGGTCAGGGGCGCGTGCTGACCACACAGCAGACCATGTTCGGTGCAATGCAGAGCGAGACAGTCTGCCCCGAGTGTGACGGCGAAGGACGCATAATCACAGCTACTTGCTCCCACTGTCATGGCGAAGGAGTGACGCGCAAGGAGAATGTGGTGAGCTTCAATATTCCTGCCGGTGTGCAGGACGGCCAGACGCTGTCGCTTCCCGGAAAGGGAAATGCAGCCCGTCATGCCGGAGTTCCCGGCGACTTGCTTGTGGTGATCGAGGAGCAGAAGCATCCTGAGCTTATCAGAGATGGCAACGACTTGATATATAACCTTATGCTTGATATCCCCACAGCCGCTCTCGGCGGATCGGTTGAGGTGCCGACAATCTCGGGACGCGCACGCCTGAAGATCGCTCCCGGAACACAGCCTGGCAAAGTGCTGCGTATGAGAGGTAAGGGACTGCCGTCGACCGAAGGCTACGGCACAGGCGACGAGCTGGTGAACGTCATGGTGTATGTGCCGGAAGCACTTACCGACAAGGAAAAGAGCGCATTCGAGTCACTGCAGAACGAGCCTAACATCAAGCCGACGGAGGCAACCAAGACAAGACTGTTCAGCAAGTTGCGCCACATATTTGAAAAGAAAGACGAGGCATAACGCCTTTTCAGCTTTCGGCCGGATTGAGGGAGAAAATCTTAGTCATTCTCTGCCACTTTCCGGCCGAAGTGGATCCGGGAAGGCAGTCCTGATATTTACCGACATAGTCTTCCCACTCGGCCTGACGTGGTAGTGACGCGAGGCGTGTCATCACCTCGTCGAAATCAAGGTCGTCGGGTAGCTCGAGGAGCATAACCATGCGTATGCCGAGGATGTATATGTCCATCCGTGAGATACCGACCTGCCGTATGCCCTGAAGAATCTCAGGCCACACCCTTGAATGCAGATCAATGTACTCACTGATCCGGTCGGGGTCGTCGATAAGGTCGAGAGTCTGAATAAAACGCTGCATAAAATAAAAGTTGTTTAAGTGAGTTCTCCCGAGGGCAAATATATAAATAAATAGTTAACTTTGTAGGACAAAGGCGCGACAACTTCATTTATGCGCCGGGACAAGAGAAAAGTATGACAGAAAAAAAAGAGCTTGATCAGCTGATCGTAGAGGGTATACAGGAACGTAAAGGCAAAGGTATCACGATCGTTGATCTCTCGGAAGTAGATGGAGCCGGCGTCGACCGGTTTATAATATGCGAAGGGACGTCGTCGATGCACGTGTCGTCGGTTGCCGACAGCATACGCGAGTATGTTCAGGAGGAGGGTGGCATCAAGCCTTACAATTACGACGGTTACCGCAACTCGCAGTGGATCGTGATAGATTACGGCAGCGTGCTTGTGCACGTTTTTCTGCCTGAGACACGACAGCTCTACAACCTTGAGGAGCTTTGGAGCGACGGCAAGATAACCGAAATTGCCGATCTCGACTGAGCGACTCCCGGGCAAGTGGAAAAGTAAGTATAGTAAAAAGAAAATAGCAGCTCTCACAACAGACAGATGATACCAAACACTCCCAAAAAGAAGCGGACCATCAAATTCAGCATGTACTGGATGTATGCTGTGATTCTGGTGTGTCTGGCCGGACTGTTTTATCTTGACGATAATTCAGTGACAAAGGAAGTGAGTTATTCCGATTTCGAGAAGTATGTCGAATCGGGCGGCGTGAACAAGATTGTGGTTTTTTCAAAGAAATCGCAGGCCGAGGGGTTTCTGACCGACTCGCTATCACGCAAACTTTTTCATGAAACCCAGCTTCATGTCGACGGCAAGGGGATGGCGTCGGCAAGAGTCATAACGGATATTCCTTCGGCCGACAAGCTTCAGGACAAGATTGACCAGTGGAAGGCTCAGGGGGTATTTGAGGGTGAGGTGTCGTATGAGCGCGAAAGTGATTTCTTCTCGATACTCTGGACATTCGGTCCCGTACTTCTGCTGATCGGCTTCTGGATTTTCTTCATGCGCAGGATGTCGGGTCGCGACGGCGGGGGAGGCCCCGGCGGAGTGTTCAGCGTGGGTAAGTCGAAAGCTCAGATTTTCGACAAGGACGGTCCGATAAAGGTGACATTCAAGGATGTCGCAGGCCTGTCGGAGGCTAAGACTGAAATCGCCGAGATCGTGGAGTTCCTTAAAAATCCGCAACGTTATACTGATCTTGGTGGTAAGATACCTAAGGGCGCGCTGCTTGTAGGCCCTCCGGGAACAGGTAAGACTCTTCTTGCGAAGGCTGTGGCCGGTGAGGCCAACGTGCCTTTCTTCTCGATGTCGGGTAGTGATTTTGTGGAGATGTTTGTGGGTGTGGGTGCTTCCCGCGTCAGAGACCTTTTCCGTCAGGCCAAAGAGAAAGCCCCGTGTATTGTGTTTATCGACGAGATCGACGCTGTGGGACGCGCCCGCGGCAAGAACCCCAACATGGGTGCAAACGATGAGCGCGAGAATACCCTCAACCAGCTTCTCACCGAGATGGATGGTTTCGGCACAAACAGCGGTGTGATTATCCTTGCCGCTACCAACCGCGCCGATATTCTTGACAAGGCACTGTTGCGCGCCGGACGTTTCGACCGCCAGATTTATGTGGAGCTTCCCGACCTGAATGACCGTGTGGCGGTGTTTAATGTGCATCTGCGCGGTATAAAGACGGACTCGAGCGTGGATGTGGATCTTCTCGCACGTCAGACCCCCGGTTTCTCGGGTGCCGACATCGCCAACGTGTGCAACGAGGCTGCGCTTATCGCTGCGCGCCACAATAAAAAGGCTGTTGACCGTCAGGACTTCATAGATGCCGTTGACCGCATAATCGGTGGTCTTGAGAAACGCACTAAGATCACTACCGATGAGGAGAAACGCTCAATCGCCGTGCATGAGGCGGGACACGCCACCGTGTCGTGGCATCTGCAATATGCCAGCCCGCTGATCAAGGTGACTATCGTTCCGCGCGGAAAGGCTCTCGGTGCGGCGTGGTATCTGCCGGAGGAGCGCCAGATCACTCCCACTCAAGCGTTGCTCGATGAAATATGTGCCACTTTGGGCGGTCGTGCTGCCGAGGAGCTATTTTTGGGGCGCATCTCAACCGGTGCGGCCAACGATCTGGAGCGTGTGACGAAGCAGGCTTACGCTATGGTGGTCTACTATGGTATGAGCCCCAATATGCCTAACCTGTCATATTATGATTCGACCGGTCAGGACTACGGATTCTCCAAGCCTTACAGCAACGAGCGCGCCAAGCTCATAGATGAAGAGGTCTCGCGCATCATCGCCGAGCAGTATGAAAGGGCAAAGGCTATATTGACTGAGTATGCCAAGGGGCATAACGAGCTTGCCGAAGTCCTCATCAAGCGTGAGGTGATCTTCACCGAGGATGTTGAGCTTATATTCGGAAAACGTCAGTGGGCTTCGCGCTCCGACGAGATTCTTGCAGCCAAAAACTTCACCACGTCGTCGATGAAGAGTCTGCCGCAGGGTGAAGTCAGTGATAAGAAAGAGGATTCACCGGAACTTCCTCCGCTGCCCCCTGAAGCAGCCCCCGTGCCCGGCGAGGAGGAAGTGAAAGATGGGAGCGAGCCGACAGCCGAGGGAGAGAAACCTGAAAAGAAGGAAGAAGATGACAACACCTCCAAGTGATCCGATAATGCTTTTCAGCTGGGTCAACACCATGCTGAGAGACCGGTATGATGATCTTGACGCCTTGTGTGACGACATGGATATCGACCGGAAAGAGCTTGAAAAGAAACTTGCGTCGGTAGGTTTTCAATATCAGAAAGAGCTTAATCAGTTCAGATAAATACTGATGGACGACTATTTGTCGAAACTTAATAACCAGCAGCGTGAGGCCGTCGTGTATATCGACGGCCCTCAGCTTGTTATAGCAGGTGCAGGATCGGGCAAGACAAGAGTGCTCACCTACAAGATCGTGCATCTGCTCACTCATGGTTATGAGCCGTGGCGCATCCTCGCGTTGACCTTTACCAACAAGGCTGCGCGGGAGATGAGGGAGCGCATAACCGAACTTGTGGGTGGCGGTATTGCCAACAAGTTGTGGATGGGTACTTTCCACTCGATCTTTTCACGCATACTTCACACCCATGCCGACCGAATAGGGTTCAGCCGCAACTTTACGATATATGATTCGGCCGACTCCAAGTCGCTGATAAAGACTATCGTCAAGGATATGGGACTTGACGACAAGATATACAAGCCCTCGACAGTTGCCGGCGCGATCTCGATGGCAAAAAACGCGCTAATGTCGCCTGAAGCCTATGCGGGTGACCGTGATCTCATGGAGGCTGACCGGCGGGCAAAACGTCCGTTGATATATGCGATATACCGCACATATATGCAGCGGTGTCATGTGGCTGAGGCGATGGACTTCGATGATCTGCTCTACTACACACATGAGCTTCTGCGCGGTAATCCCGACATTCTCAACCATTACAGGGAGTTTTTCAAATATGTGCTGGTGGATGAGTATCAGGATACCAATTTTGCCCAGCACCAGATCATAACGCTGCTCACCAAGGGGTTGGGAAATCTATCGGTGGTAGGCGACGATGCGCAGAGCATCTATTCGTTCCGCGGAGCCAATATACGCAACATATTGACTCTCAAGAATGCTTATCCCGATCTGCGCATATTCAAACTTGAGCAGAACTACCGATCGACGCAAAACATCATAAATGCAGCCAACTCGCTGATAGAAAAGAACACTGAGCAGATAAGGAAGCAGGTGTTCTCGCAAAACGAGGAGGGAGCACCGATAGAGGTGGTGCAGAGCTACAGCGATTTCGAGGAGAGTTTTCTCGTTGCAAACCGCATTTCTCAGGTGAAGATGTCGAGCCACGATTCCTATGAGGAGTTTGCGGTGCTTTACAGGACAAATGCCCAGTCGCGCATACTTGAAGAATCACTGAGAAAGCGGAATATCCCTTACCGCATCTACGGCGGACTGTCGTTTTATCAACGCAAGGAGATCAAGGATGCCGTGGCTTATTTCCGCATGGCTGTCAATCCCGACGATGACGAGGCTCTGAAACGCATCATCAATTTCCCGGCGAGGGGTATAGGCGAAACCACCCTGAATAAGCTGACGCGATGCGCGATAACAGGTAACACGAGTATATGGGACGTGCTGACTCATCCCGACGAGCATGATCTACAGGTCAACTCGGGGACTATGAAGAAACTTGAGGGCTTTGTGACGCTCATTCAGGGCTTTATAGGCCTGAACGAAAAGAAGATTCCTGCCGATGAGCTTTCGGATAAGATCATCCAGCGCACACAACTGCTGACGATGCTGCTCACCGACAAAACGCCTGAGAGCATTTCGAAGCAGGAGAACCTTCAGGAGCTTCTCAACGGCACGCATGAGTTTGTGCTCGGACGCATCGAGGAGGGACGCGGTGAGGAAACCTCACTGACCGATTTTCTGCGCGAGGTGTCGCTTGCCACCGACTTTGACCGCGAAGGGGATGATGCCGACAAGGAGGCTGTCACGCTGATGACGGTTCACGCTTCCAAAGGCCTTGAGTTCAGCAATGTCTTTGTGGTTGGCGTCGAAGAAGACCTGATGCCTGCCGCAATGTCGCAGTCGTCGGCTCAGGGTGTGGAGGAGGAACGTCGCCTGATGTATGTGGCCATCACACGTGCAAAGAAGTTCTGCATGCTCTCCTATGCTTCGTCGAGGTTCAGAAACGGGCAGACCGTGGGGTGTTCTCCCTCGCGTTTTCTGCGCGATATAGACAAACGCTATCTGCACATGGCCACCGGCTCGACTCTCTCGGGTGGCAGTGACTGGAGTGGTTTCAACCCGGTGTCGAAGTACCAGAGAAGCAATTTCGGCGGTGGCGGAACGAGGCAGTCGGCTTCGTCGTTTAATCCCGGAGGCAATTTCCAGCCGTTGAGCGAAGTGCGCCGCACAGCTGTGCCTTCGGCAGCATCATCGGGCGGCTTCAGAAACTACAGTGCTTCGGAACTTGAGGCCGGAAATAAGATCGAGCACCAGCGTTTCGGTCAGGGAGTCATCATAAAGGTGGATACGAGTCAGCCCGACGCGCGCATCACGGTGAAATTCTCCAATATCGAGACCAAAATACTTTTATTGAAGTTCGCAAAAATCAAGCTAATCTAAGAAATTATGTCGAGCGAAAACGCTAAGAAGGAGACCGGTATGATTCCTACGCCGTGCTATGTGGTCTATGAGGAACGCCTGCGCCGCAATCTTGATGTCATCACCGATGTTGCCCGCAGGGCCGGGGTGGAGATAATCATGGCATTCAAGGCTAACGCTCTCTGGCGCACTTTCGATATATTCAGGGAATATGGCGTGAAGTGTACCGCCAGCTCGCTCAACGAGATGATGCTTGGCAATGATGAACTTGGCTGCAGGGTTCACACCTATTGCCCAGCCTACACGCCTGAGACTATCGTGCCTTATCTTGAAGGGAGCAGTCACATTACGTTCAACTCCCTGAGCCAGTGGGCGAAATTTAAGGATATATTGGAGCAATACAACCGTGAGAACCCTGACAGGCGCGTTTCTCCCGGGTTGCGAGTGAATCCGCAATGCTCTGTGATAGAAACGGATATATATAATCCTGCGCTCCCCGGATCGCGCTTTGGCGTTACGGCCGATATGCTCCCGGAGCTGCCCGAAGGGATTGAGGGACTGCATTTTCACCAGCTGTGTGAGTCAACGTCATACGACCTCGAGCAGGTGCTGAAAGCCTTTGAGCAACAGTTCGGACATCTGATTGATAAAGTGAAGTGGGTGAATATGGGGGGCGGCCACCTCATGACCCGCGAGGGATATGACCGCGAGCATCTTGTGAGGCTGTTGAGTGATTTTAGGGAGCGACACAGTGGCGTGCAGGTGATACTTGAGCCGGGGAGTGCCTTCACATGGCGCACCGGTGACCTGCTTGTGTCAGTCGTGGACACGGTGACTAATCAGGGGGTGAACACTGCCATAATCGATGCTTCGTTTGCGTGCCACATGCCCGACACGCTTGAAATGCCCTATCAGCCCATAGTGAGCGAGAGTTGCAGCGAGGACACCGCGGGAGCGCATCCGTGGCGTCTTGGGGGCAATTCATGCCTGAGCGGCGACTACAAAGGTGACTGGTGGTTTAAGAGCCCGCTTGTGGCGGGGGAGCGCCTGACGCTTGAGGATATGAACCATTACACCACAGTCAAGACCACGATGTTCAACGGCATCCAGCACCCGTCGATCGCCCTTGTCGCTCCTGACGGAAGTTGGAAATATCTGCGCCGCTACACCTACGAGGATTATAAAAACCGCATGTCATGACGCCGCGTTTCTCGGTCATAGTACCGGTCTACAACCGCCGCGGAGAGGTCGATGACCTTCTCGCCTCGCTTGTGTCGCAACGCGGCATTGCGCCGGGACTTGTTGAGGTGATTGTCGTGGAGGACGGCTCGACTGATCCTTGCGGCGACATCTGCGAGCGCTATGCGGGGAAAGGGGTGGAAATAAGCTATCATTTCAAGGACAACGAGGGGCGTTCGCCTGCCCGCAACTATGGCATGGAGCGTGCCAGAGGGGAGTGGCTCATCTTCTTTGACTCGGATTGCGTGGCTCCCGCTGATTATTTTGCAAAGCTCAATGCCGATCCGGCTCTCGACACTCTCGACTGTTTCGGTGGACCTGATGCTGCACACGAGTCATTTAGCAACACTCAGAAAGCCATCAACGTGGCCATGACATCGTTTCTGACCACCGGAGGGATACGTGGCGGACGCGTGAGCATGGAGAAATTCACGCCCCGCACGTTCAACATGGGCTTCCGTAAAGAGGTGTTTGAACGTGTGGGAGGCTTCAGGGAGATGTACAGCGAGGACATCGACATGAGCACCCGCATAAGAAACGCGGGATTCCGCATCGGCCTGCTCCCTGACCAGAAGGTGTATCACAAACGCCGTATCGATCTAAGGAAATTCTTTCGACAGGTCTATGTATTCGGCAAGTCGCGCATCACTCTGCATCTGCTTTACCCCGGCTCGCTCAAGGTAGTGCATTTATTTCCCGCTGTTTTTGTTGTGGGTGTGATTGTGATGTGTATCTTTGCAATAGTGTGGTCATGGCTGTGGCTGATCCCTCTTGCCGTCTATCTGCTTGCAGTGTTTGTTTCGGCCTGTATTGCCAGCCGAAGCCTTAAAGTGGGAGTTATTGCAGTTCCGGCAAGCGTGATCCAGCTCGGAGGCTACGGCCTCGGTTTTATCAACGCATTCACGCAAAAAATACTCCTTGGCAGAGGGCGCGATATTACCGAAGAGATAGAAGCACGCCGCGGGAAGTGACCTCCGCGGTGGGAGAAAACAGATAAAAGAAATAACCAATCAAAAAGCACAAATGAGATTCAAAATATTGATTATGGCGGCTCTTGCGGGAGCAGCCTTTGCAAACGCTCAGGACTGGGATGATCCCACGCTCGACGGGCGCATGAGCTGCACGAGTATCATGGTGGGTAAGAAGGCATCGGCCGACGGCTCGGTGATGACCAGCCACACCTGCGACGGAAATTACCGCACGTGGGTGGATATCGTTCCGGGGGAGACCTACGACAAAGATACCACGGTGGCCGTCTACACCGGCCGAATGCACACCGATCTCGCCAATGGGACGCGCGGCATGGTGAAAGTAGGGGAGATACCTCAGGCACGCCGGACTTACCGCTTTGTGAACACGGCTTATCCCTGCCTCAATGAGAAGCAGCTCGGCATAGGCGAGACAACTATATCGGGTCGCGGTGAACTGCGCAACAAAAACGGAATGTTCTACATCGAGGAGCTTGAACGACTCGCATTGCAGCGTTGTTCGACTGCCCGTGAGGCCATCAAGCTCATGGATCAACTGACTAAAGAATATGGCTACGGCGACGACGGTGAGTGCCTGACAATAGCTGACCCCAACGAGGTGTGGCATTTCGAGATATTCGGCGAAGGCCCTGATAAGACAGGTGCCGTGTGGGCTGCCGTGCGCATCCCCGACGATCATGTGGGTGTGTCGGCCAATGTGCCTCGCATCTCCACATTAAACCTTGCCGATACCGCCAATTACATGGCATCGGAAAATGTCTATGACGTGGCAAAGCGCATGGGATTCTGGGACGGTAAGGAGGAATTCAAATTCTGGAAAGCATATGCCGGCGGCAACTATTTCAAGGAGCCGAAAGCATACAGTGTCAGGGAATATTATCTTCTCAACAAGCTTGCTCCGTCGCTCGGATTGAATCAGGAGATGGAGGAGCTGCCGGTGAGCGTCAAACCTGAGAAGAAACTTTCGGCGGCCGATGTAATGTATCTGCTCACCGAGACCTACGAAGGGAGTGAGCTTGATCCGATCGGTAAGATGAAGGTAGCCCGCCGGACGCGCGGATCGGAGCAGGTTGATTCCGTCATAAGTCCGTATGCCAACCCGTGGATGACGGGCGACATGCGTGCGCTCATCAACAGCCTTAAGCCGGAGACGTCAGCCGGACATCGCACCGTGGCAGTGCCTCAATGCTCTTACTCGACGGTTATTCAGCTTCGTGACTGGCTGCCCGATGCCGTCGGCGGCGTGGTGTGGCTGTCGTTTGACAACCCGGGTCAGAGCCCGCGTATACCGGTGTTCTGCGGCACGACCGAGCTTCCCATGGCTTTCGGTGTGTGCGGTCAGTGGCGCAACGACCCCACTTCGATCGTGTGGAAATTCCGTGAGGCAAATAAACTCGCTACGGTGAAGTATGGCAACACCCGCGACATGATGCGCAAAGGATTTGATCATTTTGTGGATAAAGGTCAGTCGGAGATGCCTTATGTTGAGAACCGCTATGCATCTATACTCGCCGAAAAGGGAGAAGCTGACGCCAACGCATTCCTCACCGGCTATACACGTGATTTTGCCGGATCGGCGGTTGCCTATTGGGATGAACTGGCTAAGAAAATGTGGGCGATGTACTGCAGAGCCTTCTAAAATATCAATGCTTTCAATCTAAAACATGACCGCGGTTGTTTTCTCAATATAGGAGAGGAGCCGCGGTTTCTCATGTATTGAAGTGAAACTTAACCGACAGGATAAAATGAAGATAGTAAATTTCCGGAACTATGACTCACTGGTGAGTCAATATATGGCCGAACTGCGCGACGTGACCGTGCAGAAAGACCCGATGAGATTTCGCCGCAATCTTGAGCGTATCGGCGAGATAATGGCATTTGAGATATCGCGCACACTGCGTTACCGCGACGAGACGGTGGTGACTCCGCTTGCCGACGCTCAGTGTCGTGTGATTGATCAAACTGTGGTGTTGGCTACTATCTTCCGTGCCGGACTGCCGTTTCATCAGGGCTTCCTGAACTGCTTTGACCATGCCGAAAACGCCTTTATATCGGCCTACCGCAAGTATAAGGAAAAAGGCGACTTCGAGGTGTGCACTGAATATCTGGCAGCTCCCGACATAAACGGCAAGGTTGTGATTCTTTCAGATCCGATGCTCGCTACGGGAGTGTCGATGGAGATGTGCTGGCGTGCATTGCTCTCCCACGGCACTCCGTCGCACGTTCACATTGCATCGGTCGTAGCCTCGCAGCAGGCTGTGGATTATGTGAAGAATGTGTTTCCCAAAGATACCACGACCTTGTGGGTCGGCGCGATAGATCCGGCACTCAACGACCACTCCTACATCGTGCCGGGACTGGGCGACGCGGGGGATCTCGCTTTTGGTGAAAAACTGTAAACTTATGTGAGCCGCCGGGTGTTTTATATACGAAACTAAAACATATAAATTCTATGGAAACACCAGCAGCAAAGAAATCAGTGAAGGGCACGCAGACCGAAAAGAATCTTGCCATGTCCTATATGGCCGAGACACAGGCAAACGCCCGTTATACATTCTACGCCAAGAAAGCTAATAAAGAGATGTATTACCCCATCGAGGAGATCTTCAATGAGACTGCAGCCAATGAGTTGCATCATGCAAAGATTTTCCTCGGATTTCTTGAAGGCGGCATGATTTCCGGACTCACTGCCTCGGTTGATCACGCCACAATCGGAAGCACTGCCGACAACCTGAAGGCAGCGATCTGGGAGGAGACCAACGAAGGTGTTGATGCCTACGATAAATTTGCCGACGTTGCCGATCAGGAAGGATTCCCTGTGATAGCATCTCATTTCCGCGCTATCGCCGAGATCGAGCGTCATCACAAGGAGCGTTTCGCGGCATGGTTGAAGCACGTTGAGGACGGCACAGTGTGGAAGCGCGAGCAACCTATCGAATGGAAATGCCTCGTATGTGGCTACATCTACAAGGGCACACAGCCTCCTACAGCATGTCCGGCTTGCGATCATCCCTATCAGCACTACATGGCGCAGGATATCGCATAAATCGCGCAAAAATAGTAAAAGCATTAACGGCGGCAGACCGGGTATCATCCCGACCTGCCGCCGC
>CAYSKE010000002.1:0-31681 GCA_964431465.1 uncultured Muribaculaceae bacterium
GAGGGCTCCGCGATCTCCGGGTGCTCCAAGCTCTCCACGCCCCCTCTATTAAATTTTTATTTTAAGCCACCATGGAGCGACACAAATCCCCCCAGTAGCACAACGGCACCATCCTCAACATCTCTTTCTCTCTACGCCCGCTTAAAATGCAAAATTCAGGCAAAACGAATGCAGGCGACCTCCACGGGGAGACCGCCTGCAAAAATTATGCAATCTAAAATTAGATACCTGCGAGTTTGAAGCGAACGGGGAGAGTGAACCAAACGTTCACATTCTGACCATTCATCTTACCGGGGATGAACTTCGGCAGAGTCTTCACGACGCGCACAGCCTCCTTGTCGAGGTCGGGGTCTTTCGAGCGTACTACCTTAACTTCACCTACCGAGCCGTCCTTAGTCACAACGAACTGAAGCACAACCTGACCCTGAATACCATTTTCCTGAGCCATTGCGGGGTACTTGATGTTCTTGCTGACATAGGCGAGAAGCTCAGCGTCGCCACCGGGGAACTGGGGCATCTGCTCCACAGCCGTGAACACCTGATTGTCCTCTACCGGGGCTTTCTCCTCGACGATGATCTCGTCCTTGTGCTCGCGCACGACGTTGATGTCGTCGGTACCCTGGTCGAAGTCGGTGTTACCGAGTGCGGTTGTTGTTTCCTGAAGCTCGTCCTGGCTCTTGATTTCCTCAGTCACCTCCTCGTCGTCCACGATGGCGATCTCAGTCACCTTCATGGTGTTGAGGATTTCCTCAGGAAGAGCCTCGGGCTGCTGCTCCTCAACGCGCTGCAGTTCCTCAACCTCTTCGGTTTCTTCGGTTTCTGAAGCGAGTTCTGCCAGAGTCTGCTCGATGGTATCTTCGGGCTTAGCCTCAGGCTTGGGGAGCTTGTCAATGATGAACGACAGCGCGAAGACAGCACAGATGAAGAGAATAACCACAACCATCGAGCGGTTGTGACGAGCGTCGCTCGTGGCACGGAGCTGATAAGCACCGAATTCCTTATTCTTACCTTCAAAGATTATGTCGCGCCATTCTTTTGATGAAAGATCTACGTCTTTAGCCATTGTCTTGAGTCTTTATAGGTAAATAAATAGATCTGTCTATCACTTTTTGATGTTGGCAAGGCCCTGAGAAGTGCGGTAGCCGAAGATCATCATCGAGTCGAGGTGATTCATCTGGTCGATCTGATAACGCGAGATCTGGTTGATCTGCATCTCGTCGAGCGCGGTGATCACGCTTTCCCACGATGCGTCGGGGGTAGCCTTGATGATCACAACGGGGCGGGTAAGAGTCGAGTCGTTACGTATTTCACGAGCGATCTTCTGGTACTCATCCTCAGTGATCTCCTTGTTGCGCCACTTCACTTTCTGCTCCTCAATGCGCTCAAGCACCTTCTCGTTCTTGTCGTGAAGGATCTTGCGGATGCCTTGGGGAACTTTATTCTCATTGCCGAGGAACTGGGTTGCAGCCAGATTTGACTGCACGCCCTGTGCGTCGTTGACCTTGTTGACATCTACACCTTCCTGAAGCACGGGCTTACCTTCGTAGTAGTAAACCACGGTTCCGGCGTCGGCCTTCACCTCGCCGTTGGCATTGCGCTCGGCGTCGATGATCAGTGTCACGGCCTCGGAGTCCTTCGCTTTGTTCATCTCAGCCTTCTCAACCTTCTCGTTGGACGGGAGGGCGATATTGAGGGTCTGAGACTTGATCATGGTCGTACAAAGCATGAAGAACGTGATCAGAAGCATGTTCATATCCACCATGGGGGTGAAGTCCACATGGATAGCCATCTTCTTCTGGGCGCCTTTTTTCTTTTTGCCCTTGTCTGATTGTTCTATCTGTGCCATGGCGGGTTAGTCATTTTCTGTTTTGAGTGCGGTCATCACGCTAAAACGGTTCATCTTGATCGTCTGAAGGTCGTTCAGGATCTGATGCATCGTTTCATACTTGGTGTCCTTGTCGGCTTTCACTGCGATACCCTCGCCGCCCTTGATTGCCTCGGAGAGCTGGGGGTTACCGGCATTGTTGATTGCACGCATCCAGATACGGAACTCATTGGTGATCTCCTTTGAGCCGTCGGCGTTGGTGAAGACGATCTCGTCCATCGGGATACCGATGTTGGGATTCTTGGAAGGATCCTGATACTCGTCCTGCTTCTCAACCTTGAGCTGGAGGAACTCATGCATCTGTGCCAGAGGCACACCGACGCTGTTGAGCTCGGCAAACTTATCGAGATCCGATGAGGTTATGCCGGTGCTTTTGCCTGTATACTTCTCATATTCGGTGGCCGCGTTCTGAAGTGCTGCACGCTTCACGGCCTTGGTGCCCCACATGTCGGCGTTCTCCTCATCGGCTGCACCGGCGATGCTCATGAAGATATGAGCTTTTTCTTTGCCGTCGGCGCCTTGAGTCGTACCTACGAGGATCGTAGCGACATTTTCAATGGGCACTTTCTTTTCCTGTACCGACGAAGGGGTGATCACGGTCACCGGCTCCTTGGCAAGGAACGTCGAGGTCAACATGAAGAAAGTAAGCAAAAGAACCGTCACGTCACTCATCGCGGTCATGTCGATGAGGGTGCTCTTTCTTTTTGGTTTTACTTTTCCCATATTTTACCTTTTGTTTAAAGAGTTGTTAGGTAGTTCTTTAATCGCTGGATAAAACAGGGATCAGTGGGTAGCTGCGAAAGACTGTACGATTGAGTAGCCGATCTCGTCGATGGCATACGTCATGTTGTCAATCTTATTGGTGTAGAAGTTGTAGGAGATTACAGCGAATGCACCGGTTGCGATACCGAAGGCGGTGTTCACAAGTGCCTCAGAAATACCTTTCGAGAGCTCGCTCGAGTCAGGAGCACCCGAAGCACCGAGGGCCTGGAACGACTTGATCATACCGATCACAGTACCGAGAAGACCAACGAGAGTACCGAGAGTGGTGAGGGTAGCGACGATGGGGAGGTTCTGCTGAAGCGAAGGCATTTCCATTGCGGTAGCCTCTTCAACCTCTTTCTGGAGGGTAGCGACTTTCTGCTCCTTGCTGAGAACGGTGTTCTTGTCCATCTCCTCGTAGCGAACGAGAGCGGCAGCTACAACAGCTGCTACAGAGCCCTTCTGCTGCTTGCAGAGTTCCTGAGCCTTGGCGATGTTGTTGGTAGCGAGGCAAGCCTTGATGTCCTTGACAAACTTGGTGATGTTGCCTTTACCCTTGGCGCTCGAGAGAGCGATGTAACGCTCTACAGAGAGAACGATAACGGTGAGGAAGAGAGTCTGAAGAACAGGCACGATGATACCGCCCATGTAGATGGTACCGATAAGATCCGACGGGTTAGCCTTAACGTCGGCAAATGCCATCGAGGTGATGCCCTCGGCGTTCTCAAGCTCGAAGTGGCTCGGGTGACCGAAGAAGAAGAGGAAGAGACATACAGCTACAATGAAGCAGGCAATGATCACCAAAAAGGCGTTCTTGATGCCGCGGACGTTGTGGCCGGCGTTAACTGCCTTAGCAGTCTGTTGGGGCTTGGTAGCTTCCATAATTGTTTGAAAACTTTTTAGTTATTATGATGATTGATTTTATATAGATTACTTTTTTGATTGGTCGAAACACTGAAGTTTCGATTTCATCGCACAAGTCTAACCGCAAAAATATTATTATTTTTCTTTAGGACAAAATTTTTCTGACACCAATTTATGCTGTTTTACAACACCTCGGCAATTTTTCGGCACATTTCGACCCCATTTGTGCCCTCTTTCACCCGCCGGCCCACCTAAAGTTTTGCACAATCTATCATCACTGTGCCAATATGTTGATTATATTATATAACTTTGACACGCCGACACGGGGACACCACTCCGCGGCGCAACACTGACCTTACAACACGAAACACTGAAATAATATATATGCCCGAACTAAATCAGCGCTCAGGCGCTTTCCGCAACGAAAAACCACGGCATACCCCCGCATCCGACACCGACGGACGCATGGTGCCGCGCGACACTGAGCTCGAGCAGACCGTGCTCGGAGCAATCATGCTCGAGCGCGACGCCTACACCAACGTCTGCGACATACTCAAGCCCGAGAGCTTCTACGAGCCCGCACACCAGAAAATCTACTCGGCCGTGCAGCAGCTCGGAATGCGCCAGCAGCCCATCGACATGCTCACCGTCACCGAGCAGCTGCGTCTCGACGGCAACATCGAGGCGGCCGGCGGCCCTGTCTATATAGCGCAGCTCACATCGCGTGTGCTCTCGGGTGCCAACGTCGAGTATCATGCGCGCATCGTCGCACAGAAATATCTCGCGCGCGAGCTCATAAGTTTCGCTTCGACAATCGAGGGAAAAGCCTTCGACGAGACCAACGATGTCGACGACCTCCTGCAGGAGGCCGAGGGAAAACTCTTTGAGATTTCGCAGCGCAACGTCAAAAAAGATGTCACGCAGATCGACCCCGTGATCAAGCAGGCCATCGAGCAGATCGAGGCTGCTTCCAACCGCACCACCGGCCTATCGGGACTCGAGACGGGCTACACCGAGATCGACAAGATGACCTCGGGCTGGCAGAATTCCGACCTCATCATCATCGCCGCCCGCCCCGCGATGGGCAAGACCGCCTTCGTGCTCTCTATGGCCAAAAACATGGCTGTTGACTACAACACCCCCGTCGCCATCTTCTCGCTTGAGATGTCCAACGTGCAGCTTGTCAACCGTCTGATAAGCAACGTGTGTGAGCTTCCGGGCGAAATCATCAAGAGCGGACAGCTCAGTCAGCCCGAGTGGGATCAGCTCATGACGCGCATCAAGCGCCTCTACAGCGCCCCGCTCTACATCGACGACACCGCCGCCCTCTCCATCTTTGAGCTGCGCACAAAGGCGCGCCGCCTCGTGCGCGAGCACGACATAAAAATCATCATCATCGACTACCTCCAGCTCATGAACGCATCGGGCATGCGCTTCGGAAGCCGCGAGCAGGAGGTGAGCATGATCTCCCGTTCGCTCAAGCAGCTCGCCAAGGAGCTCAACATCCCCATCATCGCCCTCTCGCAGCTCAACCGATCGGTGGAGTCGCGCGGCACCGGCAACGAGGGAAAGCGCCCGCAGCTGAGCGACCTGCGTGAGTCGGGAGCGATCGAGCAGGACGCCGACCTTGTCTGCTTCATCCACCGTCCGGAATACTATCTGCACTCCGACGTCGATTCCGAAGGGCGCGACATACGCGGCCTCGCCGAGTTCCAGATAGCCAAGCACCGTAGCGGTAAGGTCGCCGACGTCGATCTGCGCTTCCGGTCTAAATTCGCACGCTTTGAAAACTGGTCCGACGCATCGGCATCGGCCTTCGACGGCGGCTCAGGCATGCGCACGTCGGTCGGGTCAAGCATGAATCTTCCCGATTCCCCTTCAGGTTCACCATTTGATTCGCCGTCCGATATAACTTCGGGACCGGCCGAACCTACTCCATTCTGACCCCCGCGAGCTTCCCGAGCCTCCCAGCAACCCCGTCCAGCAACGAACGGGGCATCGACAGCACGTAGCTGCACTCCATCCCCATCTCCTGACTTACCACCGTAAGCCCCAGCTCCTTTACAATTTTCATCACGCCGTTCACCGCCTCATAGCGGCACGACAGCGCGATCGTCCCCTCCTCCACCACTTCCTTCTTCCCCGAGTCCTCCAAGGCCAGCCGCGCAGCCTCGCGATAAGCGGCTATAAGCCCCGGCGTGCCGAGCTTTATCCCTCCGAAATATCTCACCACCACCACAAGCACGTCGGTCAGACCGGCCGAGTTGATCTGCCCCAGTATCGGTCGCCCCGCCGTGCCCGACGGCTCGCCGTTGTCGTTGCTCTGATACTCCGTGCGCGCCGCCCCGAGCATATATGCCCAGCACACATGCCGCGCGTCGTGCCACTCGTTGGTCATGCGCTTCACCGTGGCGCGGGCATCCTCGGCAGTAGTCACATGAAAGGCGAATGCCAGAAAGCGGCTCATCTTTTCAGTTAGCCGCCCCTGGCCTTCACGCTCTATGGTGTAGTATATGTCTGAGTCCTTGTCAGCCACCGAAATTGTCGTAATGTATGCTTTCCGGATCCACACCCAGTGAGTCGAGCATCTTGTTCACTGCCGCGCTCATCGGGCCGGGACCGCACATGTAGTATTCGATATCCTCAGGCGACTCGTGATTTTTCAGATAAGTGTCGTAGATCACCTGATGCACAAATCCCGGAGTGTACTTCACCCCCGCAGCATCGGCTGCCGGATCGGGGCGGTCGAGGGCGAGATGAAACTTGAAGTTGGGGAAGTCCTTTTCCAGTTGCAGGAAATCGTCGAGATAAAACACCTCGTTGAGAGCCCTCGCCCCATAAAAATAATTCATCACCCTGTCAGTTGTGTGCAGCGTCTTGGTCATATACATGATCTGCGCGCGCAGCGGAGCCATACCGGCGCCACCGCCTATCCACATCATCTCGTTCTTGCTGTCGAAAATCGGGTGGAAGTCACCGTAGGGGCCGCTCATTATCACCTTGTCGCCCGGCTTGAGCGTGAAGATGTAGCTCGAAGCTATCCCCGGCGGCACATCCTGGAAGCCCACTTCGGGTTTTGGTTTGAACGGCGGAGTGGCGATGCGCACAGTCAGCATGATGCGGTCACCCTCCTCCGGATAGTTGGCCATCGAGTAGGCGCGCACGGTCGTTTCCGTGTTCACGGCCTTGAGCCCGAACAGCCCGAACTTCTCCCACGACGGCAGATACTCCTCGCCGATCGACGCCTTGTCAATATCCTTGTCATAGTCGATGCTGTAGGGAGGTATCTTGATCTGCGCGTAAGAGCCCGGCAGGAAGTCCATGTGCTCGCCCGGCGGCAGAGTCACGATAAACTCCTTGATAAACGTAGCCACGTTGTTGTTGGAAAGCACCGTGCATTCCCACTCCTTGACGCTCATCACCGAAGCAGGCACGCCGATACTCATGTCCGATTTCACTTTCACCTGGCATCCCAGACGCCAGTGATCCTTTATCTCCTTGCGGCTGAAGTGCACAGTCTCGGTGGGAAGAATCTCACCCCCACCGCTGAACACCTGCACCTTGCACTGCCCGCAGCTACCCTTGCCGCCGCAGGCCGACGGCAGAAACACATTCTGCGTCGCGAGCGACGACAGCAGCGATGCCCCCGACTCAACCTCGATCTCAGCGTCGGAGTTTACAGTGATCTTCACCTTGCCCGACGACACAAGATACCTCTTGGCCACAAGCAGGATAAGCACCAATGCGATTGTCACGGCAAGGAAAACACCCACAGCCGTCCACACTGTCAGCGACAGCACATCCAAAACTACAGTAGTCAGTGTCATCGGTTATATCTTTATTCCAAGGAAACTCATGAATGCAATGCCCATCAGAGCCGTCACGATAAACGTGATGCCGATTCCGCGCAGTGGAGCCGGGATTTTTGAGTAGGTCGCAAGCCGCTCCCTTATCGCTGCCACAGCTGTGATGGCAAGGAGCCATCCAAGCCCCCAGCCGCCGCCGGCACACACAGCCGTGCCCACCGAGGCGAACCCGCGCTGCTGCATGAATAGCGAGCCGCCGAGTATGGCGCAGTTCACCGCTATGAGCGGCAGGAATATACCGAGCGACGCATAGAGCGACGGAGCAAACTTCTCCACCGCCATCTCCACAAGCTGCGTCATTGATGCGATCACCGCGATAAACATTATCAGCGACAGAAACGACAGATCCACATCAGCCATGTCGGCACCGAGCCACACCAGCGCCCCCGGCCGGAGCACGTAGGTGTTCAGCAGGTAGTTGACCGGAAGCGTCACCACCAGCATGAATGTCACTGCGATTCCAAGGCCAAACGCCGTCTTCACATTCTTCGAGACGGCAAGAAACGAACACATGCCCAAGAAGTAGGCAAATATCATGTTGTCGACAAATATCGACCGTATGAAAATATTGAAATTTTCCATATTATCAATATTATCAGTGATCACTCTTTTTCCTGCATGTCAGGATTGAAATGACGCTGAGCCCAGATGATGCACGCCACCACGATCAGAGCCATAGGCGGCAAAATCATCAGACCATTGTTCACATAACCGGCGTCATACCACGACTGCGGCACAACCTGAAATCCCCAGAGCGTGCCGCTTCCAAGCAGCTCGCGCACAAATCCGGTGATGGCAAGCACTATCGTGTAGCCGATACCGTTGCCCACACCGTCGAGAAACGACGGCCACGGCTTATTGGCCATCGCAAACGCCTCAAGGCGTCCCATCAGTATGCAGTTGGTGATAATCAGTCCGATAAACACCGAGAGCTGCTTCGACACATCGTAGGCAAACGCTTTCAGGGTCTCATTCACGATAACCACAAGCCCCGCCACGACCACAAGCTGAACAATAATGCGGATATTCACCGGGATAGTCTTACGTATCAGCGAGATGATGACATTGGAGAAAGCCAGCACCACCGTCACCGACAGCCCCATGACCATAGCGGGCTCAAGTTTGGCCGTTACAGCCAGCACCGAGCAGATGCCAAGCACCTGCACCACCACAGGATTGTCCTTGGCAAACGGATTGAAGAATACACTTCTGTTATTTATTTTATCAGCCATGATTCACTTCATTTTAGCGATTGCAGATAAGCCTTGTAAGGTGTCAGCCCCGAGTCAAGCATCGCCGCCACACCCTTGCTCGTGATAGTGCCCCCCGACACAGCGTCCACATAGTCCTCACCGGCAGTCGGTTTTGTGCCCTTTTTCAGCACATTCACCGGATAGAACTCACCATGTTTCCAAAGCTCCTTGCCGCGGAACTGGTCGCTGAACGCAGGTTTCTCTATCTCCGCGCCGAGACCCGGAGTCTCCCCCTCGTGGGCGAAATATGCTCCATAGATAGTCGAGCCGTCAGAGTCAAGAGCCACATACCCCCATATCGGTCCCCACAGGCCCGCGCCATAAACCGGGATGACATACTTGCGAGCCCCATCCACGTCGCACACATAGAGCGGCAGACGCCGGTCGGCAGCCGCAACTTTCGACTCCGTGGCCATGTCGATGCCAAACGCATCGTTACCAATGCTGTCGCCCTTCTCGTTCACCACGATCTGGCGCGTTACATATTTATCAAAATCCTGAGCGATCATCCCCTGAGCAGGCACAATCCTTATCGCCGACAGAATCTGGCGCATCTTGTCTGCATCGATATTTGCCTGCTGGCGCGACCTCAACCCCATTGAGGTCATGGCCAGCACGGCACCGACGACTCCCGCCAGCACTACGATATAGACTATCGTGTATATACTGCTTTGCTTGTTCATAATTCCAAATCACTTCAATCAGTCAACATGCGCGTGCCGCGGCGGCGACGACGCGCCACATTAGCCTCTACCACACAATAGTCAATCAGAGGAGCTAAGGCGTTCATCAGAAGCACCGCCAGCATAGCCCCCTCAGGGTAGCCGTTGTTGTAGGTGCGTATCAGTATGGCGATCGCTCCCACTAAGAAACCATATATCCATTTTCCTGTCTCGGTGCGCGCTGCCGTCACCGGATCGGTAGCCATAAACACCACGGCAAAAGCAAATCCGCCAAGCATCAGCTGGTCGAGCGGAGTCACATAACTCATCGGATAAAGCGGCGTAGCACATGCGTGGGCTATCGCTCCCATTGCCAGACCTCCGGCCACCGCCGACACCATTATCTTCCAGCTTGCCATGCCGGTAGCGAGAAGTATGATCGCACCGATGAGCACACACAGCGTCGAGGTCTCGCCAAATGAGCCGGGGATCAGCCCCACGAAGCTCTGCCACGAGTCTATCGCCACTCCGTCAAGACCTATCGGAGTCACCCCTGTGCCCGATGCAAGGTCGGCGGTCGCGATCTGCCCAAGCGGAGTTGCGCCGGTAAACCCGTCGGGAGCCGTCCCGCCGAGCCCGAGGATCGGCTTCGTGGCCACAAACACATTGTCGCCGCTCATCTGCGACGGATAGGCGAAGAAAAGGAAAGCGCGTGTCACAAGTGCCACATTAAACACATTGTAGCCCGTGCCGCCAAACACCTCCTTGACAAATATCACCGAGAAAGCCGTAGCCACAGCTATCATCCATAGAGGAGTCTCGACCGGGCATATCAGCGGGATAAGGAAGCCGGTCACAAGAAATCCCTCCTGAATCTCCTCGCCACGTATCTGTGCCACAAAAAACTCTATGCCGAGACCTACGAGGTAGGCGACAACGATGCGGGGCAACACGGCAAGGAAACCATATGCCATAAGCTCCCAGAAAGGAAACTCCTTGGCGCCGCACGCAAGCCAATGCTGATAACCCGTGTTATACATACCGAACAGCATGCACGGCAACAGGGCGAGCACGACAATTATCATCACTCGCTTCGAGTCTATACTGTCATGAATGTGCACACCCGACTTCGACGTCTCCGACGGTGTGAACAAAAACGTGTCCATTCCGTCATAGACCGACTTGAACGCATGCAGCCTGCCCCCCTCCTCAAAGCTCGGGCGCAGCCGGTCCATCATTTTTTTCAGTGCTTTCATACCCTCTTTATGTGTATGTTATAGAGTTTCCCGACGCAGATAGTCGAGACCCTCCCTCACGATTTTCTGCAATTCAAGTTTCGATGCATCGGCATACTCCGCTGCCGCGAAATCACCCGGAGTCACCTCATAGATACCCAGAGCCTCCATCCGGTCAATGTCGCGGGCCAGTATCGCTTTCACGAGATGCTCAGGCATTATATCCATCGGGATATACCGTGCATACTGTCCCGAGAGAATCATGGCGCGGCGTCCTCCGTTAAGTCTTGCATCAGGCTTAAACAGCTTGTTTCTCAGGAAATGCCCCGGAAAAGAGCGGCTTTCGCTCATCTTGCCCGGCGACATCGAAGCCCATCCCATGAATTCATCCACATCGTCACCCTCCGGGATCACCGTCACCTGCGTGTAGGGATAGCGCAGATAACCTTCAGTGCCCACATTCACACCCGTGAACACATTGCCCGAAATCACACGCTCATGGCTCTGTTTCTTCAGCCCGTCGGCAAGCAGCGACTTCATCGACGCCCCCGCCGGAGCTATCACATAGTGAGGAGTCTTTACCTCACTACCCGTCACCGCCACAGGAGCAGTCCAGTCGACACCGCTCCCCGAAGCCACTTCGCCTATGCGCGACAACGTGATTGCATCCATCATCCACACGATCTCCCCCTTGTTCACAGGTTTGATATTGGCAGCGAGCACCGACGGCAGCGAGGCCGGAAAACCACCCTCCACGTCCACCATCACCGCGCCCGGTATATCGGCGATACCGCTCCCTGCGGCACGCCCCACATAGACCTCACCGGTCGTAAGTTTCTTCAGAGCCTTTACCCCCTCTTCAAGCATTCCCGCTTTCCCTTCCACGGCAAGAGCCATGTCGGGAGCAAGCGGAGCAGCATCCCATGCTGTCACAAACACATCGCGCGGCACCCCCGTAGCAGCAGGCACCGTGTCAAAAGGGAGCTGACGCATCTGAGCCCACACCCCCTGCGTCATCAGGGCGGCCTTCAGCCCTTCTGCATCATTCACGGCAGTCCCCTGAGCGCATTTCCCCTTGCATCCCTTGTCAGGTGTGATTTCTACGGCAAGCACCTTGCGGCGTTCCCCTCTCACCACACTTTTCACCGTACCGTTCACAGGCGATGTGACCTTTATCTCCGTCGACTCCTTGTCATGCCACAAAGCAGAGCCGCATTCCACGCGGTCACCCTCCTTCACATCCATTTTAGGAGTTATCCCCGTGAAATCATCGGGGACAAGAGCTATCGTTTCAGGTTCTGCCATCGGTATAGCCGCGATGCCGGCAGGTAGCGCAGCCGCTCCCGATAGATTAAGATTCAACCCTCTTTTTATGCGTAGGGGCTTTCCCATCTGTCAAGCTATGATGTTAATGAATTTTGCACTCCGAAGTCCTTTCTCAACTACTGTTGAACACATTTCCTCCGGCTACATGCAAAAATATTAAAAAAACATAACATTCCCCACATTTCAAGCAACTATTCAGCGAACTATTCAGCTAATTGATTTGTCCAATAATGTGTCTAATATCCACTACTTTGTAGGGACGCACCATGGTGCGTCCGCCTTTATTTGTTTGTCATCAGCTATCTACCAACGCTCTATACAGCGCTTTCGCTTTGATTTCAAACACTTTACAAATCGTCAAATAATTATCATCCACACAAAACAGCTCTTACCCCACTACCATTCCCCATCTCACCGGGATGTATAGGATTGCTCGGATTTAGATTATTGGCAATCATTCTTGGAGAAACTCCTTCGCTCTTTACTTCCATTTTCACATCATTTATAATGATTCGACAACTCAACCACATTACACACCGTAATATAACACGAATAACACAACCTCGCAAATCCAAAATACAGCAACCGACGTTTTGTTTTTAACTATTATACTATAATGTTTTGCAAACACATGGAATTATACTTACATTTGAGAATGTAATGTACACAAGATATTTCAATTAATCATTATAATCCACATCCATGATATCCAATTTTATAGTTCCGTTATTAGAAAACAAAAAAGATCATACATTCATAGGGACAGCATTCTGTATAAATAATTTCCTTATTACTGCTGGTCATGTGATTTCAGAATATCGGATGTATTACGCAAAGAGCGGTAATAAATTTTTTGAGATCTACCCAGATTACTGGATCATTAGACAACATGCAGACCCTGATCATCCTGAAAAGGATATTGCAATTTGTCGTTTAGACGGATTAAAAAGTCCTTTAATTTTATCTACTGAAATGCCGATCCATGATACAGAGGCAGAAATTATATGCTGGCAGAAAGAAGGATCTTCTATAAAGCAAACAATAACAAATAGCCTCATATACCGCCAAATCGACCAACCGTCCTTGTATAAGGCAATAACATTAAACCGTATAACACATGGAGCAAGCGGATGTCCCATTCTTCAAGACAATAAGATTATAGGAATGTTAGTTATTGGAACAGATAAATGCATTTTAAACTACGAAGCCTATATAAACTTAGGAGCAACCCATGAACAAATTAAACAGTTTCAATCCAATGGTGAAAACACATGTCTTTTTATCCCTTCTAAGGCTATACAAGATCTACTAAACGAATTACAGTTGTCGCAAAATTTGCGATAACTGCAAATGACGGAATCACAACTTATCCTTTCCTCAGCCACATCTCTTCGCCAGCCGACACATCTTCCGGTGCCATATACCCGCGAGGATTGACCCGCGCACAAAAAGATATGCCAAAAACGCTGTCCAAAGCACATTGTTATTGAACGAAGACTTTACCCCGCTCCCTCCGTCGAGAAACGGAATTGTAATCACAAAAAACACTCCCACGGCAATCGACGTAGCCACAAGCATTGCACGCGTCGACGTGATGCCGATAAAAAAGCCGTCATAGATAAACGCCAGCACAGCAAACAGTGGAATCAGCTGAATCCACACATGATATTTTGCCACCGACTCCCTCACCTCGGCATTATCCGTCAGCAACCCCGTCACCTCATTCCATCCTGCCGAGTAAACCGCAAAAAACGTAAGGGCGATCCCTCCCGACCACACGAGCAGATATTTCACCGTCTTCCTAAGTCCTGCCATATCGCCCGCACCGTAATATCTGCCGCAAAGTGCCTCCCCCGTAAAAGCGAAACCGTCCATGAAGTAGGAGAAAAAGATAAAGAACTGCACCATCACGGCATTTGTGGCAATAGTCAGCGAGCCGAGCCGGGCTCCGAAAGCGCTCACCGATAGCGTCACCGACATCACGCACAGCGATCTGAAAAATATATTTGAATTTACTGCGAAAAACCTTTTGAACAATTCCGCCTTGAGCAGACGGCTCCATCCGCACCATAGCCCACCAGCCGGAGCCATACGCCACGCAAGCACAAGCGACAGCACAAGCCCGACGCAGTTCGCCGTCAGCGTTCCGTAAGCCACTCCCGCAAATCCGACCTCAAAGGGAAAAACAAGCAGGAAGCTCATCGCTATATTCAGCACATTCACCGAAATCGAGATCACCATTGGCCAGAATGTCGACTGCATACCCACAAACCACCCCGACACAACCATCGTCCCCAGCAGCGCAGGCATCCCCGTCACGCATATTTTGAAATACGCCGAAGCAAGCTCCCCCACTTCCACGTCAGGCCCGACCACATACATCAGCACCCCTGACAGCGGCTTCTGAAACGCTATAAGCAATCCGCCGAGCAGCAACGCAAGCATAAGCGAACCGGAGAACACCTCCCTTATCCCCTCCGCGTCATTCTTGCCATAGGCCACAGCGGTCATACCCGACGTTCCCATACGCAGGAAATTCAGCACTCCGAACGAGAGTGCTATCATCATCGAGCCGACGGAAATCGCAGCGATATACACAGCCGAACCGAGATGGCCCGATATAGCCGTATCACTCAGTCCGAGCAACGGCACAGTCACGTTGCTCACAATTGCCGGCATGGCAAGTTTCAGTATCTGTCGGTTCATTCCCATGCCGCAAAGATACAAAAACAACAATCCTCCGGAATGTGTTAAATGACACTCCGAAGGATCAACTATACTTTTTTTGACTCACCCACCATTGTACGGACGTTCCATGGAGCGTCCGCCCCTCCGAGAGCTCCGAGCTGCTCCGCGTTCTCCCCCCAATCCACCTTCACCCCAGATGCATCACATCCCGGTAAATGTCGAGTGCAGCCTTTATCTCATCTGCCGTAGCGGTGCTGTCAAGCGCAAGCTCACCCACATTCTTCAGCAGAGTGAAATTAATTTCCGACGCATCCACATTCTTCTTGTCGTGGCGCATGAAATCTATAATCTCGTCATAGTCATCGCAAGTGATGGCAAACGCCCTGAAATTCTCATAGATATAATTGGCGATCTTGTGCATCGTCTCCGATGGGAAGCCCTGTTTCATCACCGACAGGATCAGCTCCACCACAAGGCCATAAGCCACTGCATAACCGTGAGGTATAGGCGATTGCCGCTTCAGAGCCAGCGACTCGAAGGCATGTCCTGTTGTGTGTCCGAGATTCAGAGCCTTTCTCAGCCCCTTCTCCGTAGGATCCTGTCTGACAATATCCTGCTTCACACCCACATTCTCTTTCAGCAGATCGAGCATCCTCTCGCGTCCCACCTCAAGCACATCCTGCTTCATCAGGTCGGCAAGCATTTCTGGTCCCTTTATGAGAGCATGTTTCAGCATCTCGCCGTAGCCCGAACGCATCTCGGTAGCCGACAGCGTGTTGAAGAATATCGACGACACAATCACCGTGTCAGCGTCCTTAAATGCGCCGATTTCGTTTTTCAGACCGTTGAAATTAATCCCCGTCTTGCCCCCCACCGAGGCATCCACTGCCGCGAGGAGCGTCGTCGGCACATTCACAAAGTGGATTCCCCGCTTGAACGTCGCAGCCGCAAAAGCCCCCATGTCGGTTACCACTCCACCCCCGAGATTTATCAGCATCGAGTGTCGTGTAGCTCCCGAGTCACCGAGTTGTTGCCATATATAGCTGAGCGATTCGAGATTCTTGTTCTCGTCACCCGGCATCACCACAATCACCGTAGCCCCTTTCACAGCCTCACTTTGCGACTGCAACACAGGCAAAGCAGCCTCCTGCGTGTTCTCGTCGACGAGCACAAACGTCTTCGACGGTTTCACCTCCGACACCACGTCCTCGATAGCCTCGGCTACATAGTTTGTAAACAAAACATTGCTTTCCATAATATCTGTTTCTTTCAAGGTTTAGTTTCTGCTGCGAGCAGTTCGTCAATATTATCGGCAAGGACATCCATCGACCCGTACACCTTTGCTGCCCCGGCAGCTTTGAGCACATAGGCTGGAATTGGCCCCGTGCATACGCCAATCGCAAGCGTCCCGGCTCTATGAGCCGACTCCACCCCTAATGGCGCATTGTCGATAGCCATGCACTCTTCCGGTTTTACTCCGGCAAGTGCCGCCCCGCGCAAGAAAGGCTCAGGATGAGGCTTCCCGTTCTTCACGTCGCGCGACGTCACGCGTCTCTCCGCCGGGAAAGCTCCCGGGAAATCATCATCAAGCCGGTTTAGCAGCGAGTTCTGCCCCGAGCCAGTCACGAGCACGCACACTATGCCGCGCCCCGTCAGCTCCTCGATCACCCTCTTTGCGCCCCGCATCACCTCTGGAGCCTCAAGCTCCCTGAAGTATCCCGCCTTGCGCGCATAGAGAGCGTCACACTCCTCCTTGCTCAGAGTCCGGCCCCACTCTTTCATGGCGAGTTTATTGATAGTCGCCGCTCCGGTCATCCCTTCGTCGAGATAAAATTCATCCTCCGGAGCGTGAATGCCAATCTCCCCCATGAGCCGATGCCACGCTTTGGAGTGCAGCGGCATCGAGTCATAGAGAGTACCGTCCATGTCCACAAGAGCGGCTTTGATCATTTCTCGCGCATGAATATGTTGATCGGAGTCCCGTGGAAATCCCAGTGCGAACGTATCTTATTCTCGAGATAACGCCTGTAGGGCTCCTTCACCCACTGAGGCAGATTGCAGAAGAAGATGAAAGTAGGTATCTGCGAGCCTTTGAGCATTGTGATATACTTTATCTTGATATACTTACCCTTGTTGGCTGGTGGCGGATAAGCGGCGATGTCCTCCTGAAGCACCGTGTTGAGCTGATGCGTCGGTATCTCGCGCTTGCGGTTCTTGTAGACCTCCACGGCCGTTTCAAGCACTTTGTAGATACGTTGCTTTGTCAGAGCCGACCCGAATATGATCGGGAAGTCGCTGAACGGGGCGAAACGGTTTCTTATCGCCTCCTCGAAGTGTTTTATGGCAGCCTGCGACTTGTCCTCTACAAGATCCCATTTGTTCACGCACACCACCAGTCCCTTCTTGTTACGCTGGATAAGCGAGAAGATATTGCTGTCCTGAGCCTCAATGCCGCGCGTGGCATCAATCATGAGTATGCACACATCCGACGCCTCGATAGCCCTGATCGATCTGATCACCGAGTAATACTCGATATCCTCATTCACCTTCGCCTTCTTGCGTATGCCCGCAGTGTCCACGAGGTAAAAGTCAAAGCCATACTTGTTGTAGCGCGTGTAGATGCTGTCGCGTGTAGTTCCGGCAATATCCGTCACGATGTTGCGCTCCTCGCCGATAAAAGCGTTGATTATCGACGACTTTCCCGCGTTCGGGCGTCCGACGATCGCAAACTTCGGTATATCATCGAGAGCTGCCGCCTCATCCTCATCCTTCTCAGGTAGTTTGTGCACCACCTCGTCAAGAAGATCACCCGTGCCGTAACCGTTCACAGCCGACACTGGCCACGGCTCACCTAAGCCGAGACTGTAAAATTCCGGCACGTTGTATATCCACTCGTTGCTGTCCACCTTGTTGGCGACAAGCAGAACAGGCTTCTTTGATTTTCTCAATATCTCGGCCACATGGTCATCAAGGTCGGTAACGCCGTTCATGGCGTCGACCACAAAGAGGATTTCGTCGGCCTGCTCGATGGCAAGCGCAACCTGCTTGTTGATTTCACCTTCAAACACATCTTCCGAGTTCACAACCCAACCGCCGGTGTCGACGATCGAGAACTCCTTTCCGTTCCAGTCCACTTTACCATACTGGCGGTCGCGCGTCGTACCCGCGGTTTCGTCCACTATGGCAGTCCTCGACTGCGTGAGCCTGTTGAACAGGGTCGATTTACCCACATTCGGTCGCCCTACTATTGCTACAAGTTGTCCCATTGGATTTTAATTTTACCGCTAAGTTAAGTAAATTTTCACAAAACTCACTCAACGTAGCCAAAAGCCTTCAGTTTATTCTCGCGGTTACGCCAGTTAGGCTCAACTTTCACAAAAAGTTCAAGAAAGACCTTTTTACCGAAGAACGTCTCTATGTCCTTTCTCGACTCCATGCCCACCTTCTTCAGCATGCTGCCACCTTTGCCGATGATGATACCCTTCTGGGTGTCACGCTCCACATAGATCACAGCCATGATATGGATTGCGCCCGGCTTTTCATCAAATTTCTCCACGATCACCTCAGTCGAGTAAGGCACCTCTTTGTCATAGTTCAGCAGGATCTTCTCTCTGATGATTTCCGTCACAAAGAATCGTGCAGGCTTATCGGTCAGTGCATCCTTGCCGAAATAAGGCGCAGCCACGGGCAGTAGCTCCACAATGCGGTTCATCAGGTTGGACGTGTTGAACTTCTCGAGAGCCGACGTCGGGAACACCTCGGCATTAGGCAGAAGCGTCTTCCAGCGGTCAACTATCGCCATGAGATCATCCTGCCCTTTGAGCAGATCTATCTTGTTTATCACAAGAAGCACAGGCACCTCCTCCTTAGCCACACGGGCAAGGAAATCGGCATTCTTGGTCGGATCCTCCACCACGTCCGTCACATACACCAGCACATCGGCATCCGTCAGAGCACCTTCCGAGAATTCAAGCATCGACTCCTGCAGCTTGTACTTAGGTTTCAGCACACCGGGAGTATCCGAAAACACTATCTGATAATCAGGAGTATTCACGATTCCCATGATGCGGTGGCGTGTCGTCTGCGCCTTCGAAGTGATGATGCTCACGCGCTCACCCACAAGATCATTCATAAGCGTCGACTTTCCCACATTGGGGTTACCCACGATGTTCACAAAGCCTGCCTTATGTCCCTCTTTTACTGCCGTCTGTACCGGCGCGTTGATTATTTCCTCAACCTTTTTCACGTTTCCCTGCGCAGCTTCCTCAGCCTCCGCAGGGTTTATAATAAATTTATCATCCATAATCTTTGATCAATTTCTTTAATGAACACGTATTAATCCCCCTTTGGATATATAACAAAAAATAGCACCCGATGGATGCTACTTTTTGTAAATTTAAGCAGGCGATGGAAACTCTCCGCGATTGTACGGACGTACCATGGTGCGTCCGCTCCCCATAATAGAGAAGCATGGTGCGTCCACTCCCCATAGTAGAGAAGCATGGTGCGTCCGCCCTCCATAGTAGGGACGCACGGCCCGTGCGTCCACTCTTCACATTCTCCGAGTGCTCCGCATTCTCCGAGTTCTCTCCCCCCGCCTTGTTATCCGTCGCCAGCCGGTTTCTTAGTCAGATAGAGATCAAAGATCCCAGATCAGATACATGGCACCCCATGTGAAGCCTGCGCCGAATGCAGTCAGGACGATCTTGTCACCCTTCTTCAGGCGATCCTTATACTCGTCAAGGCACAAAGGTATCGAAGCCGCACTGGTGTTACCCGTGTGCTCGATGTTCACCAGCACCTTCTCAGTGGGCACACCGGCACGCGACGACACGGCCTCGATGATGCGCAGATTGGCCTGATGCGGCACAAGCCAGTTGATATCCTCCACTGTCAGGCCGTTACGCTCCATGATTGCGAGCGACGAGGTGAGCATGTCCGTGACAGCGTGCTTATACACGTGGCGGCCATCCTGAAACAGGTAGTGATCACCTGCATCCAGAGTCTCCTGGCAGGCCGGATGTACCGAGCCACCTCCACGCATGTAGAGATGCTCCAGACCCGAGCCGTCCACATGAAACACAGCATCCATCACGCCCACCGGATCCTCGGTCGGCTCGACAAGCACAGCACCGGCACCGTCACCGAAGAGCGGACAGGTCGAACGGTCATTGTAGTTCACCATCGACGACATCTTCTCGGCAGCAACGACAACCACTTTCTTGCGCAGACCCGACTTCACATAAGCCGCAGCGTCCTCGAGTGCCACAATAAAGCCGGCACACGCAGCCTGGATGTCATAACCGTAGCAATTCTTCAGCCCGCAGCCGTTGGCAATGACCGATGCAGTCGAGGGGAAACGGTAATCAGGGTTCGATGTGGCGCAGATCACCAGTTCGATCTCTTCAGGACTCGTTCCTGTCGACTCAAGCAGTTTTTCTACAGCCTTGATGCCAAGATACGACGAGCCGGTATTCTCCTTTTTCAGGATGCGGCGTTCCTTGATACCTACACGGGTTGTGATCCACTCGTCATTGGTATCGACCATCTTCGACAACATCTCATTGTCGAGGATGTCGTCAGGCAAATATGAGGCTATGCCCGATATGCGTGCGTTGAGCATGACTGAAGTATTTTGACTATGATAGTTATAATACTGATTGACAAAAATGCAGCGGAAGCCCGACCGTTTCAGTTCCCGGCCCGGTTTCCGTTGGTTTGTTTTGTTGAGCTTTCAGCTGCGGCACCTCCCTCTCTGCTGCATCGCTCCGCATCCGCAGAGTCACGTGCAGCCCGTCCGGAGCCGGCTCACAGCCTCCAAGCTGTTCCTCTTTGTTGTTTAGACAGCGGCGTTCTTTTCGATCACCAGACGGCCACGGTAGTATCCGCATTCGCCGCAGATGGTGTGATAGATGTGCCATGCGCCACAGTTGGGGCAAAGAGCGATTGTAGGCATCTGAGCCTTGTCGTGAGTACGGCGCTTCGCAGTGCGTGTCTTCGATTGTTTGCGTTTAGGATGTGCCATCGGTTTTTATCTCTTTTTTATTTTGTTATTCGTTTTTGGCCTGCGGTGAGCAGGTCTCTGTTGTTCGTTCTCTTTACTCGCCGCCGTCAAGGTTGCTGAGTTCTTTCAGCTTGTCCCAGCGCGGGTCAGTGGTAGCGGCGGCATCGTTTTGCACGTCAAGAGCCTCCTCGAGAGTCTCCTCCTCAAAGGCTGCCATATCCTCATCGCCGTCACCGACGATTGCCGGACGCCCACCTCTGTGTTTCTTCAGCAGCGCGCTCATCGAGCGGTTGCACTTGCCAAGCGGGTGAACATGCTTGATCGGAATGGCGAGAGCCACCGTATCATTGAGCATATATGCGACATTGAGATAATTCTCGCTCTCGGGGATCTCGAGAAACTCGTCACTGTCGTCATTATAGGTTTCCCCATATTTCACCACGATATGGTACTCCGTCTCTACCGGAAGCTCCATCTCGTCGAGGCAGCGGTCACAGAGCACCGTCACCATGCCCGTCAGCTTAAACGTCAGGTCATAGAGATCATTACGGTGATCAAGCGTCAGCGCAACGTCGATATCGGCATCACGCACGTCCTGACTCTCCATATTGGCGAAGAACTGCTTGCCCAGACGGTACTGCATCTGATGCGTTCCGACAGGCAAACTCTTCAAGGGCAGCTTGAATTCTGTAAATTTTCCCATTTCTGAACTCCGTTCGTGCTGAAAAACCTTGCAAAATTAGAAATTCTATTCGATTAATTCAAATCTTATTATTTTTTTTCTAACTATTTTTTCCGAAATAATTTGGCAATACCACTTCATCTGCCTACCTTTGCACCCACGAAAAAAGCCGTAACCGCTGGCGGGACAAGAGCACCGTGGATGTTGCGCGTAGTATTAACATTTTGATTATTACAATTTAAAATGGATCTGATCAAAATCGCCGAGGAGGCTTTTGCCACCGGCAAGAAGCATCCTGAGTTCGGCCCCGGCGACACAATCACCGTAGCTTACCGCATCAAAGAGGGCAACAAGGAGCGTATTCAGCTTTACAAGGGAGTCGTTATCCGCATCTCTGGCGACGGCGACAAAAAGCGTTTCACCGTTCGCAAGATGTCCGACAACATCGGTGTAGAGCGTATCTTCCCCATCGAGTCACCGTTCATCGACAGCATCACTGTCAACAAGTACGGTAAAGTGCGTCGCGCAAAACTTTACTACCTGCGCAAGCTCACCGGCAAGAAGGCACGCATCAAAGAGCGTCGCGTTGCCAAATAAGCTTAGGCAATCAACCCATTCAGCGGCCCGGTTCTCACCACGAGACACCGGGCCGCCTATTTTTTTCACACTTTCTACGATAGCTACCTTAGCTAAATTAGCTACTATAGCTATAAAATTAAAAGAGAGCCCCGCGGAGCTCTCTCTCAAATCTTATTTTCTTCGGCCTCAGATACTCCGCCCTGTAAAGAGAGCGATGATCCTCGCCGTCTCCGCCACAGCCTCATCAAGCTGGTCATTCACGACCACCTTGTCATAGCGCGGTGCAAAACCGATCTCATATTCAGCGCGCCCGACGCGCTCGGCGATACGCTCCGCGCTGTCCGTCCCGCGGTGTTCAAGCCTGCGGCGTAATTCATCTACCGAAGGAGGCATGATGAAAAGACTCAGAGCATCATCTCCAAATATCTCTTTCACATTCACGCCACCCACGACATCAATATCCAGAATCACGTCGTGTCCTTCGCCACGCGTGCGTTCCACCTCGCTTTTAAGAGTGCCATAGAATCTGCCCGGATACACCTCGCAGTATTCCACGAAATCACCCGCATCAAGCCTGCGGCGGAACTCGTCGTCGCTGAGGAAATAGTAGCTCACACCGTCAACCTCACCGGGGCGCGGCTCGCGGTTGGTAGCCGACACAGAGAATTGCAGATCCATACCCGGCATCTCCCTGACAGCCTTGATGATGGTCGATTTCCCGCAACCCGATGGCGCGGAGATCACAACCACCTTTCCTTTATGATTTTCTGTCGTCATAAGAAGCGGCTTCACATCACGTTAAGCACCTGTTCCTTGATCTGCTCAAGCTCATCCTTCATCTCCACCACGAGCTTCTGAAGCTCCGCATGGTTGCTCTTCGACCCGAGAGTATTGATCTCGCGTCCCATTTCCTGAGCGATAAATCCGAGCTTCTTCCCTTGACCGGCACTGTTGCTCTTCATCGTCTCCATGAAATAGTCGAGATGCTGTGCCAGACGCTGCTTCTCCTCGTTGATGTCGAGTTTCTCGATGTAGAAGATCATCTCCTGCTCCAGACGCCCCTTGTCATACTCTATCTGCGGAAGTTTCGCAAGATTTTCCTCAAGACGCGACTTCACTTTGGCCACACGCTCGCTCTCCCATCGCGGCACTTGCGCGAGCAGGGCACGTATGCGGTCGATGCGTAGCGCGAAGAAATCCTCAAGCTTCTCACCCTCGACACCGCGGTAATGCATCAGCGCATCCACGCAACCCTCGAGGGCAGCCATGAGTTCCTGCTCCTCGCTTTCGCTTGCTTCAGCAAGTCCGGCATCATTGCGCAGCGATTCCGGGAAACGCATCATCACCTGATACCAGTCGGTGGGAGTGTCTATGCCGAGTTCACCCGACACCTCTTCGATACGCCCCTTTAGAGCCTTCATCACATCGAGGTTGAAATCCGTCGCAAGCGACTGCACCACGGAGCCCCCGGTCGATTCGACCCACACATTGAGGTCGACCTTACCGCGTTGAAGCCGTCGCGCCACCACATCCCTCACCTTAGGCTCAAGATGACGGAAAGCGACCGGAAGCTTCACCGATAGATCAAGCTGCTTGGAGTTAAGCGATTTCATCTCCACCGTCAGCTTCTTGCCCGGCAGGAGCTCCACCGTCTTCCCAAACCCCGTCATTGACAAAAGCATAGTCCGTGCGAGCTAATTAAGATGGATACAGTTGATCAGTGAGTCGAAGCGCTATAGTTGGGAGCCTCCGAAGTGATAGCCACGTCATGCGGGTGGCTTTCGGCTACACCGGCATTAGTGATGCGGGTGAACTTGGCCTTATGCAGCGCGTCGATATCCTTCGCTCCGCAATAGCCCATACCGGCACGCAGACCGCCCAACATCTGATAGACAACCTCATAAAGAGTGCCTTTATACGGCACGCGGGCTGCGATACCTTCCGGAACAAGTTTACGGTTATCCTTCTCGTCACCCTGGAAATAGCGGTCTTTCGACCCCTTCTCCATAGCTTCGAGCGAACCCATGCCACGGTAAGCCTTATACTTACGGCCATTGTAGATGATCGTGTCACCGGGCGACTCCTCGACACCGGCAAGCATTCCGCCCAGCATCACGCTGTAGCCGCCTGCGGCAAGTGCCTTCACTATATCACCCGAATATCTGATACCACCGTCGGCAATCAGAGGCACACCGGTTCCTTCAAGAGCTTTGGCAACGTCATAGACGGCCGACAGCTGCGGGACACCCACACCGGCAATCACGCGCGTCGTGCATATCGAGCCCGGGCCAATACCCACCTTCACGCCGTCGGCGCCATTCTCCACAAGATAGCGGGCAGCCTCGCCGGTTGCGATGTTTCCTACCACAACGTCGATATCGGGATATTTTTCCTTGATAGCCTTGAGCACACCTATCACACCGCGGCTGTGGCCGTGGGCTGTGTCAATCACTATAGCATCCACGCCGGCAGCCACAAGTGCATCCACACGCTGCATGCTGTCGGGGGTCACACCCACACCGGCAGCCACACGCAGGCGTCCCAGCTTATCCTTGCAGGCATTGGGCTTGTCCTTGGCCTTTGTGATATCTTTATAAGTCACCAGACCGATCAGGCGGCCATCGGCATCCACCACCGGGAGCTTCTCGATCTTGTGAGTCTGAAGTATGTCGGCAGCCTCCTCCAGATTTGTGGTTGTCGAGGTGGTGACCAGATTTTCTGTTGTCATCACTTCGTCGACCGGACGGTCAAGGTTGCGCTCGAAACGCAGGTCGCGGTTTGTCACGATACCCACGAGCTTCTTATCTTCGTCCACAACGGGAATACCACCGATATGATACTCCTCCATCATGGCGAGAGCATCACGCACCTTGCTGCCGCGCAGTATGGTCACGGGATCATAGATCATACCGTTTTCGGCACGCTTCACGGCATGCACCTGACGGGCCTGCTCCTCGATCGACATGTTTTTGTGAATGACTCCGATACCACCCTCGCGAGCTATGGCGATAGCAAGCTTGGCCTCGGTCACGGTGTCCATTGCCGCCGATACCACAGGCACATTGAGGGTTATATTACGTGAGAAACGGGTGCGCAAATCTACGTCGCGCGGTAGTACTTCTGAGTATGCGGGTATGAGGAGAACGTCATCAAATGTGAGACCGTCCATCTTTACCCTATCTGCAATAAATGACATCGGATATAGAAATTTTATTGCGCACAAAGATAACCAAATTTTTCATTTTGGCAAAATCCTTTTGGCGCGATTTGTCGTGACTCCGTTAATTGCGCGTCCGCGCGGCTCATTTCCTGTACTTAGCCGGGAAATACTCACGCGAAGGTGTCTCTATGATCTTCTGAAGCGTGTTCCGGGCATCCTCCCAGCGGTAGAACGGGAACATATCCGTCTCGCAAGGTATCGACACCTCCTGCTCATTGCGCATGAACTTGCATATCACATCCCCCTTCTTGTTCTTGAAGAAAACCACCTGCACGTTTGAGGCCATCGGAGTCACATTCCAGTCGTTCCACACCTTGTAGACCTCCGCGGGATCATTCTCATAACCCACTCCCCCGTCAAGCTGCATGAGAGCCACCAGAGGAGTGACGTTTCCGTCATGACCGAAACGGAGCGTTGCACCATATTTCCCCTCCGCGATATAAGAGTCGGCGGTTTCAACGATATTTCGCAGAAGATTCTTGGCATTGTCCACATTCACCCCTTGGCTCAGCGGATACGACGAGTTGGTAGCATAATAAGCGTAGTTGCCCGCTTGCCATAGATCCACGAGCTCCTCCGGCTCAAAAATATCATACAGCGTCACATCGGCCTCCATGTTTTGCAGATCCGATGCCACCTCATAGAGTCCCCACATCAGTTGATCGGGGCGCACCGCTCTGGTCACAAAATCTTCGTCGGCAAAGAGCGATGCCATCAGCCTGTCGGGATTCGTCATCTTGGCCTTGAACTTGTCGCGCTGTGCTTTCCACGGCTCCGCCTTGTCATCGTTGAACGCCCACGACACCGGCTCCGAGTGACACAGGTATATCATATTCCTTTGTGCCGACTCCATCGGGATTTCCAGTTGCGGATCACGCTCTTTTAGCCCGAGCACAAAATTAAACATAGAGTGCGCCACTCTCATTGTCACCGTCGACGCTGCTGTCACATCCGCCCCTTTAGCGAACGCCTGAGGATAAGCGTCATACATTCGCTGCCCTATATCGTGTTGCTGGCGGGCTCCCAGCGGAGTCAGTTCGCCCCCACGTCCGTCAGCTTCCGCGCACACAATGCGCATCCGCTTCATCACATCCTCACCGAGCGGAGTGAGTGCTCCCGCCTTAGCCCCCTTTTCAAGCACGTCGAGCACATTGGTGTAGTCCTTGTCCGAAATCATGTAGCGCGACCCGTGGCGGCTGTAGTGACTCACATAGAAAGGCTCATATCCTTTTGGAGCCGGAGTGTTGGCACTCTCTCTCACCGGATAGGCATAATATCGTCCTCCGCAGCGTTCGGGGTGCTGCTTCATCTCCTCGAGCGTTGTCTGAGCGTTGAGCACCACCGTTGCCGATGCCACCGCCAAAGCAAAAAGCCAGATTCTTTTCATGAAAAGGGGAAAAATGTGTGAAATGTGATATTAGAATGATTCCCGACGCACAGACACGGCTCGCGTGCGTCGGGAATCCTCCTCAGTTTATTTAAGCAGAAGTCCTGCTGTCGGTCTTTAGAGTTCGAGCTTGTGATAAGGCAGATTCCATGCCTCGGCCACACCCTTGAATGTTACCTTGCCGTCAACCACATTCACGCCCTCGGCCAGACCCGGATCAGCCTTGCAGGCATCCTTCCAGCCCATATCGGCGAGACGCAGCGCATAGGGAAGAGTAGCGTTGGTGAGTGCGAGAGTCGAGGTGTAAGGCACGGCACCGGGGATGTTGGCAACTGCATAGTGAACCACACCGTCGAGTGTATAGATCGGCTCTGAGTGAGTGGTGGGATGAGTTGTCTCGAAGCAACCGCCCTGATCCACGGCAACGTCAACGATGACAGTGCCGGGACGCATCATCGGGAGCATGTCGGCCGTAAGGAGCTTCGGAGCCTTTGCACCCGGCACGAGCACCGAGCCGATCACGAGATCCACCGTCGGGAGCTCCTGCTCGATATTGTGGCGCGACGAGTAAAGGGTCTTCACATTCTTGGGCATAACCTCTGCCACGTGGCGGAGAGTAGGCAGCGAGATATCGGTGATTGTCACGTCGCAGCCAAGACCGGCAGCCATCATGGCGGCGTTGCGGCCAACCACACCGGCACCGAGGATCAGCACCTTGGCAGGCTTCACACCCGGGACACCGCCGAGCAGTATTCCCTTGCCACCCTGTGGCTTCTCGAGGAAGCGGGCACCTTCCTGCACCGACATGCGGCCGGCAACCTCACTCATCGGCACGAGAAGCGGGAGAGCACCCATGCGGTCACGCACCGTCTCATAGGCGATGCAGATAGCGCCCGACTTCAGCATGGCATCGGTAAGCTCCTCATCGCTGGCAAAGTGGAAGTAAGTGAACAGCACCTGTCCCTTCTTCACGAGAGGATACTCGGGAGCGATAGGCTCCTTCACCTTGATGATCATCTCGGCGGTAGCATACACATCCTCGATCGTGGGAAGGATAGTGGCACCGGCTGCCACATACTCCTCATCGGCAAAGCCTGAGCCCTCGCCGGCAGTGTGCTGCACATACAGGTCATGGCCGTGCTGCACGAGTTCCTTCACTCCCGCCGGGGTCAGGCCCACGCGGTTTTCGTTGTTTTTAATCTCTTTGGGTACACCGATTTTCATGGTTGTATCGTATTTGTTTATTGGGTTTGTATTAGTAATCGTTCTTTTTAATGTTGCTGCTACAGGAGTCAGCAACGACGCCAGCTGTTCACGGCCTCTGCCACCCGGGCGGCATCCTCATCGCTCACTGTAGCGATAGGCAGGCTCACGACCCTGTCGGCAAGGTCATTTGTCACCGGATAGGATTTGCCGGCCCATTCCCGGCCGTTGTAGCACGGCTGACGATGTGGAGGTGTGGCGTAATGCACATCCGTCTCCACCCCTTTCACGGCAAGGTGTTTCCTGAATGATTCACGGGCGGCGGCGTCAGGCGTCAGCACCACATATTGGTGCCACACATGCTCGCTCTTGGTCTCCGGCATCTCCGGCTTTACCACAAGGCGGTTGTCGATCATCCGGTCATACATTCCCGCCACCTCTCGCCGTCGGTCGGTAATACTTTCGAGCCGGTCCAGTTTCAGGCTGATCACAGCCGCCTGCATCGGATCGAGTCGCGAATTGCACCCCGTGGCATACACGTTGTGGTATCGCCTGTCACTGCCGTAATTCGAGAGAGCCCTCACCGCATCGGCAAGTTCACCGTCGTCGGTCAGCACAGCCCCCGCGTCGCCGAGAGCCCCGACATTTTTAGTCGGATAGAAGCTCAGCGCCCCTGCGTCGCCAAGTGCCCCCGTCATGTTACGCCGCCCCGACAGGGCTGCTTCACGCGGCAAAGCGCCTATCGCTTGCGCGTTGTCCTCGATCACGAGAAGCCCCAGCTCCTTGATGGCTGCAACGAGGTCTTCATCCCAGTTCGCGCGCCCATAGAGGTGAACAGGCATCACCACCTTCACCCGCTTTCCGGCGCACTTTCTCACACCGTCGGCACTCAGGAGCATCGTGACAGGATCAGGGTCGACCGGCACCGGGACAAGACCGGCATCCTCGATAGCGAGTAGCGAAGCCACGTATGTATTGGCTGCCACTATCACCTCATCGCCGCGGTGCAGTCTGCCGAGCGCGATCCAGCCGCGCATTATCAGTTTGAGCGCATCCAGTCCGTTGCCCGTGCCCACTGCAAATTCCGCCCCCGTGAGTCTGCATAATTTCTTTTCAAGAGCCGACACCTCCGTGCCGCCCACATAGCGTCCCGACATGGCCACACGCCGCAAAGCCTGCTCGATTTCCGCCATTATCGGGCTGTTGAGAGCCGCGAGATCACAAAAAGGTATTCGCCTCATCGGTTACTCTTTTTTATGTTGCGACAAAGCAAGAAACCGGTTGTAATCCCTCACATAATCTTCTTCCACAAAACGTGTTGACGCAAGCACGAGGCACACCGCGCCCGACGTAAACCTGTCGAGTTCACGCCATATACCGGCCGGGATAAGCAATCCCCGGTTTGGCTGGTCCAGACGATGGGTTTCACGGCAATGACCGTCATCCACAGTCACCTCAAACGATCCGCTCACCGCCAGAAGCAACTGGCTCGTGGTCATCGATGAGTGACCGCCGCGACTCGCCCCCGACGGCACGTCATAAAGAAAAAAGACTCGTTCCACACGGAACACCGCGTCCGCACACCCGTTGTCATACACAGCAAGTTTGCCGTTCGGATCAGGAAATACCGGAAGATCTACCCACCGGCAGTCCCCGACCGATGCACAGCAATGCGGATCAGTTCCCGGACTCTCTGTTACCATGGTACTGCAAATATAATATTTTTCACAAAACGCACGTTTCGCAACACAAAAAACTACTAAAAAAATTACCCCCTCATTTTCTCTCCCCTCACACTATCCCCATCATGGTGCCCCATCCTTGTACGGACGTTCCATGGAGCGTCCGCCCCTATCACAAACCGTCCCCGGCAAATATAAATGACGCCATATTAATTCTATACAAAATTCGCGGGCCGGCCATCTTGGGGTATTATCCCACCGACGGTCGGCCCGCTACTATATTGCGGTCTAACTTTTACTATTCGTTATTTCTCTATGAGTGTCTGGGTCTCTACCTCAGCGGGAGCGCCGAGATAAGTAGCACCTGCGGGAAGCGAATCCTCATCCGGAACGACCTGAATCTTGTACTGAACAAGAGCGGTGTAGAGAGGATGATCGACTACGAGCAGATTAGTGCGGAGAGAAAGGAGGTTGTACTCCTTGGTCAGATAGTCGGTCGAAATCTCATACTTGAACGGAGCCACGGGAGTCGTACCCATGTCAAAGCCGTTCCAGATGTAGGTAACGGGACCGATTGCTACCTGCTCGTCGCCGGTGCTTTCAACTGAAACACTCTCCACGACTACAGGATTACCCTCTACGACGTAGAGCACATTGTCGTCAGGCACGGTGTAAACGCCGCTGAACTGAGCTGTGATCTCAGCATCGGGAGCTTCCTTGTCGTCGCTACATGCTGCCATGCCGAAGAGTAACGGCGCAGCCAACAGTGAATAAAGCAGTTTTTTCATAGTTTTTAAATTAACCGATTAATAATTAATAAATATATATTGAGTTGTGTGTTAGTTCTCAAAAACAAGGTTTTCATCTTTGACATCGATAACGATCGGACGATCCTTATCTACCTTCTGCGCAAGTATATCCTTGCTGAGCCGGTTGAGCACGAGCCGGTGAATGGCACGCTTGACCGGACGGGCTCCGAATTCAGGATCATAACCCTCCTCGGCAAGATAGTGCATTGCGGCCGGTGTGACTTCAAGCGTGACGCCGTTGGTCGAGAGCATCTTCTGGATGCCGCGCACCTGAAGCCCTACGATCTCCTCGATCTCCTTGGCATTAAGCGGCGTGAACATTATCGTCTCGTCTATGCGGTTCAGGAACTCAGGTCTGATCGTCTGTTTGAGTAGCTCCACAACCTGTTCCTTCGTGCGCTCGATGGTCTCGCCGCGGTTCTCATCGGTCATCTTCGAGAAGTTCTCCCTTATCACGCTCGAACCCATGTTTGAAGTCATGATGATGATCGTGTTCTTGAAGTTGACCATGCGTCCCTTGTTGTCGGTCAGACGACCGTCATCAAGCACCTGAAGCAGGATGTTGAACACATCGGGATGTGCCTTCTCTATTTCATCGAACAGCACGACCGAATAAGGTTTGCGGCGCACTGCCTCGGTGAGCTGGCCACCCTCGTCGTAACCGACGTATCCCGGAGGCGCTCCTACAAGGCGGCTCACTGTGTGCTTCTCCTGATACTCGCTCATGTCGATTCGGGTCATCATGTTCTCGTCATCAAAGAGGTACTCAGCCAGAGCCTTTGCAAGCTCGGTCTTACCCACACCGGTTGTACCGAGGAAAAGGAAACTGCCTATCGGGCGGCGAGGATCGTTAAGACCGGCACGGCTGCGGCGCACGGCATCGGCGATAGCGGTGATGGCATCGTTCTGCCCCACTACGCGGTTATGAAGTTCCTCCTCCAGATGCAGGAGTTTCTCCTTCTCGCTCTGCACCATCTTGTTCACAGGTATTCCGGTCCAGCGCGATACCACATCGGCAATATCCTCGGCGTCAACCTCCTCCTTGATCAGAGCCTTCTCGCCCTGCATCATTTTCAGCTGTTCCTGAATGCTGGCGTTTTCCTGCTCCTTGTTCTGGATCTTGGAGTATCTGATTTCAGCCACCTTGGCATAATCGCCTTCGCGTTCGGCGCGTTCTGCTTCAAAGTTAAGCTGCTCGATGTCGATCTTGTTCTGCTGGATCTTGTCGATAAGCTCCTTCTCGGCTTTCCACTTCGCCGCATACTCTTTCTCCTCGTCGCGCATCGAAGCGAGTTCCTTCTCGATCTCCTTCACCTTCTCCGTGTCACCCTCGCGCTTGATAGCCTCGCGCTCGATCTCTTTCTGGGCGATGCGGCGGCTTATGTCGTCGAGAGCCTGAGGCACCGAGTCGATCTCAAGTTTCAGCTTTGATGCAGCCTCATCCACGAGGTCGATAGCCTTGTCAGGGAGGAAACGGTCGGTTATATAACGCTCCGACAGCTGCACGGCGGCAATAATCGCCTCGTCGCGGATGCGCACCTTGTGATGGTTCTCATAGCGCTCCTTCAGGCCAC
>CAYSKE010000003.1:0-4859 GCA_964431465.1 uncultured Muribaculaceae bacterium
CTGCTTGATAGCATCGGTGTGTATGCGGTAGTTGATCTTCGACAACTCTCGTTTCGCTGACCAACCCAACGCTTTTTGTTCCTCGGCTTTAAGTCGTTGAAACTCCTTGACTATATACAATTCAAATTCAACGGAAATCCAACTTGCGAATTTGAACGCAATATCCTTATGGGCATAAGTACCTCCATAGCGTCCGGATTTAGAAATCAAACCGATGGCATTAGTTGTTTCAATCCATTTCTTAGGGGATAGTGTAAAGGCATTTAAGCCCGCTTCTTTTCTAAACCCCTCGAATTCGAGGGGGTTGAAATCGGGGTTATATAGACTCTCCCAAATGCCAAGAAACTCAATAGTGTTACGGTTGCGCATCCAGTTACCGATAACAGCGTTTGGATCATCGCTCTTATGACGAGCCAAATCGGTTATAGACACATAATCTTCGCCATCAACATTGATGATGGTTATATTTGTATTTTGAACCGTGATTTTTGCCATTTGGGGATAAACGTTTGATTTCAAATGCAAAGATATATAAAAATAGGACATATCAGCATATTAGCCTCCTGTTCTGTAAAATTAAATCCGATATTGGCAAAGTTGGTGTTCGGTTGCCTCTGCACTCGGCGCCGAGGTCAGTTAGTGCTGTTTTTGCATGAGTGTGGATTTCGTCGAAAGCAAAGCGGGGGTTGGTCGAAATTTCCTTTAACATCGTGCGGGGGTGGGTTTTCTTTGTGGCGTAAATAAAAAACAAACCCAACTCAAGTTATGAAACGTACCGCTATATCAATCGCCACTATCCTTCTGGCAATATCCTCTCAGGCAGCAATCATCAAGGGCCGTCTCTTTAATCCTGTGTTAGATGAAGGTGAGCCGTTTGTCACTGTTAGAGTGTTCACCGTAAAGAGCGACCGACCTGCGGCAACTTTGGTGACCGATGTCGACGGCAATTTTGTCTTTGAAACTGAAAAGGGTGGAGAATATCACTTCGAGTTCTCGGCTTTGGCCAAGGAAACCGTGTCGCGCGACGTGACTGTGGAGCGCGATGAGACTTTGGATATGGGTGATATCGAGATGAAAGAAGATGCCCGGAGTCTTGACGAGGTGGTCGTGGTTGCCCAGCGACCGTTGGTGCAGATGAGTGCCGACGAGATGACCTACAATGTCTCTGCCGATACCGATGCCCGCATATTCACACTGCTTGATATGCTGCGTAAAGTGCCTATGGTGACTGTCGACGGCGAGGATAATATCACAGTAAACGGGTCATCTAACTTTCAGGTCTATGTCGATGGTAAGCCCTCTCTGCTCTTTTCGGGCAATCCGAGTCAGATTTTCAAATCTATGCCGGCTTCATCGGTTCAGAAGATTGAAGTGGTGACCAATCCCGGCGCACGCTACGATGCCGAGGGAGTGGGTGGTGTGCTGAATCTGGTGATGAACAAAGATGTGGCGGGTGATGTCACCGACACCAAAGCCTACAACGTGTCGCTAGGAGTCAGGGGCAACAACCGTGGCTACGGCGGCAATGTATATGCCAGCGGTCAGGTTGGCCGCTTATCATCGAGCCTTAACTTGATTCATAACAATATGCGTCCGGGCACTACGGAAATCGCCACTACACGTGTTGAGGACAATCTCACCACATTTTCCGGAGCCAAGTCAAAGATGCACATCCCTTTCACAATGGGCAATCTTAGTATGGAATATGCCATCGACTCACTCACAACACTCGGAGCATCATTCGCTATCGACCGTGTAGCAAGTGACACCGATGGAAACACCGGTACAACGATGACTCAAGACGGCACAGAGATCTATTCATACCTCAGCAATAATTTCTCGAAGGTTAACCGTCAGGGACTCAACGGCAGCGTAAACCTGAGTCGCAGTTTCGGGGCCGATCGCCGCAATGAGCTTCAGGTGACATATCAGATAGCCCACAATAGCAATCGTAATCTGGCGGCCAACGATTTTACTGTCACTATCCCGTCAGACGCCGATATGCCTTCCCGCACGAGCGACAGTCGCGAGAAAACGACTGAGCAGATCGTCCTGACCGACTTCACATCCAAGCTAAATACCAGCAACACTCTTTCGGTAGGAGTGAAGGGTACATTCCGCTCTGCAACAGCCGACAACTCCTATTTGATCAATGATATATATGACGCAGATGGTAGCCTGATCTATCAAAACGACAACCGCATTGCTGCCGCCTATGGCGAATATTCATTCCGCAATAAGAGTTTCACCGCTAAAGCCGGACTGCGTTACGAGCGCACATGGCAGTCAATAAGTTATAAGCTCGGTGAATCCGATGATTATAGCAACGGCTATGGTAATCTTGTTCCATCGGCAAGTCTCAGCTACACTCTTAACCAAACCTCAAATCTCGGCTTGAACTATAATATGCGCATCTCTCGTCCCGGTATCTCTTATTTGAATCCTTATGTCAATCAATCAGATCCCACTCACATCTACTATGGCAATCCCGATCTTGAAGTGGAGCAGACTCACAACGTCAGTTTGGTTTACAATCTATTCACCCCTAAATTATCATTCAATGCAACTCTGAGCAATGCCTACACCGGCAATGGTATCGAGCAATACAGCTTTATGGCTGACGGTGCATTGAACACAACCACAGGCAACATCGTCAAGCGCAACACAACTTCACTCAACGTTTATCTCAACTGGCTTCTCGGCTCTAAAACACGACTTTTCCTCAACGGTGGCGCAAGCTATCTTGATATCTGTTCGCAGCAGCTCGACGCTCACAACAGCGGTCTGCAAGGCAATATGATGTTAGGTCTTCAGCAGACGCTTCCTTATGGCATACGCGCAAATGCCTTTTTGGCTGCCTCAACCACGAGCCGGACTCTTCAGGGGTGGAGCACTGGTTTCCGGATACTATCGGTCAACTTCTCAAAGTCATTCCTTGACGACCGTTTGGGTGTGAGTCTCGGTGTTAATGCCGGTCTTGCAAAAGGCGGACGCATAGAGATGAGCACTTATCTCGATACTCCTTCATTCACAAATCATACATCCATCCGCGTCCCCGTTGCTTCAGTGAATCTTGGAGTGACTTACCGGTTTGGAAGCAGTGCTAAAGTGAAGGAAGTGAGAAGCAAATTCATTGAGAACGATTACATCAATACCCGCTCTCAGATGGAGGAAATCGAGTCATCTACCGGAGTTCAATAAGAGGCGGCATTTCATAGATTACCTGCACCTGACGATATGCTTGCTCAGGTGCGGGCTTTTTTTCCCGTTTTTTATTAGATTTGCTGAAGTTATGAATAAACAAGGCAATACATATACTCTGCTGATGCAGATCGCGGTCGCCGTCGGGATGATAGTGTTTCCGGCACTCATGATCTACTCGTTCACGCGCGATCTTGGGTCAGCGTTAGCGTCACTTGGTGATCTTGCATTTCCGTTAGGCATCACCTTCATTTTCTTCATGGTAAATTATTGGTGGCTTGTGCCTGAGTTCTACTATAAAGCACGTCGTGGGGCTTACTTTTGCATAAATATCCTCATGTGTTGCCTTGTGTTGTCGGCCGAGGCATTGAAATTGTGGATAAGAAATGATATCCAGCTCCCCGAGAAAGGTGGTGTGGTTTTTATTGTAGCTATTTTGGCCTGCTTCTTTGCGGTGATGTTCTTCTCTGGAGCGGCAGCTCTCGCAATGGCTCTGCGCAACTCAGAGCGTGCCAAGGCTCTGAAGGAGCAGATTGACGAGGAAAAACGCCGTCACACCGAGGCTGAGCTCGTGTGGCTCAAGAATCAGCTAAATCCCCATTTTCTGTTCAATACCCTCAACAACATCAGTTCTCTTGTGGTTTTTGATGCCGAGCGCGCGCAGGAAAGTATAAGTCGCCTTAGCGATCTGCTCCGCTATGCTATGTATGAATCGGCAAAACCGACGGTGTCGCTTCACATGGAAGTGGAATTTATCAAGGATTACATTTCGCTTATGAGTCTGCGATGCAATGACCGCACAACGGTCACCACGCAATTTGAAGTCGACTCTCCATCCGCTCAGATCGCACCTCTGCTTTTGGTCAGTCTCATAGAAAATGCGTTCAAGCATGGGATTAGCTCAAACCGCCCGTCTGAAATATCTATTTCACTGGTTGAGAGAGATGGTATGCTCACGTTTGTATGCACCAACACCAATCACGCCAAAGGTGCCGGCGACAACAGCGGCAGTGGTATTGGGCTGGCAAACATGCGTCGGCGTCTTGATCTGCTTTATGGCACCCGCTATGAGTGGAATCAGAATGCCGATGACAACAAGTTTAATATCAGCATAAAGATACAGCTATGAGAAAAATCACATGCACGATTGTCGACGATGAACCTCTTGCTGTGCGACTGCTTGAAAGTTTTGTATCGCGCGTCGATTTCCTTGAGCTCAAAGGGTCTTTTACCGACTCGATTGAAGCTATAGCCGCTATCCGTAAGGAACCGGTTGACTTGCTTTTTCTTGACATTCAGATGCCTGATATGGATGGGATGAGTCTTGCCCGTCTGCTTCCCGTAGAGACTAAAGTGATTTTCACAACAGCTTTCAAAGAATATGCTTTCGACAGTTATGATGTGGCCGCTGTCGACTTTTTGCTGAAGCCTATACGTTACGATAAATTTCTTCGTGCCTGCGAGAAGGCATCCGATTGGTTTGGCGCACGCGACAGCATGCTTCTTGCCACCTCTAACCCTGATCCTGAACCGGAGTGCAAGGAAATATATCTTCGTGCCGACGGCGAACTACGTAAAACTGAGGTTGATAAGATTCTTTATGTTGAGGGAATGAAAGACTATGTTCGTTTCTTTATTGATGGCTCCCAGCCGGTTAT
>CAYSKE010000003.1:4959-29423 GCA_964431465.1 uncultured Muribaculaceae bacterium
AACTTTGCAAAAAAAGATGGTCTCTGTCGCAGAGGCCATCTTGAAACCTAAAACCTAAATTCTGACTTTTTTTGTCGGAGAGTCGTCTGCTTCCGACTGTGATGTTCATTCGTTCATGATGCAAAGTTACTCCCTGATTCCTATGCCTGCAATACTGAAAAATAGTGATTTTTAAGTCGGCACGACACTTGCCGTTAATTACTTTTGGGTATTGTGGTGCAGAATAGTCGCTCTCTTATTGGTCGTGATCCGTCATTTATTGCTACATTTGCGTTCAAACGGCACTTTTGTATCGATGCCTGAAACAGGAGAAATTAAACAACATCATTTCCAATGACGGGCTGCAGGCGTGTAGCTCTAACGTTAATTGTCTGGTATGCTACGTAAATTGCGTATTGTGGTTAAGGTCGGCAGCAATGTGCTTACCCGAAACGATGGTAAGCCAAATGTGACCAATATGTCGTCACTTGTCGATCAGATTGCCTCTCTTAGAGATGCAGGACACGAGGTGATACTTGTGTCGAGTGGAGCTGTGGCTTGTGGCCGTGGCGCTCTCGCTCCGACGCGCACGCTCGATGCGGTAGCGCAGCGTCAGCTTTTCTCGTCAATCGGGCAGATAAGACTGATAAACCTCTATAACTCTCTTTTTGCTGAATACGGTTATGTGGTTGGGCAGGTGCTGACTCAAAAGGAGAATTTTTCGTCGCGTACATCATATCTTAATCAAAGATCCTGTATGCAGACAATGCTTGAGAATGGGGTAATACCTATTGTCAATGAAAATGACACGGCAAGTCTGACCGAACTGATGTTTACCGACAACGATGAATTGTCGGGGCTTATAGCTGCAATGATGGATGCCGATTTACTTGTGATACTCTCAAATGTCGATGGCATATATGACGGCAATCCCGCTGATCCGTCATCGCGGCTTATCGAGAAAGTAATGCCGGGTGAGGATGTGAGTGCAAGTGTCGTAGCATCGAAGAGCGGCTTTGGACGCGGCGGCATGGGCACTAAATGCGGCATCGCGCGCAAGTTGTCAGAAGAAGGCGTAAAGGTGATCATTGCCCGTGGCAACCGCCCCCGTGTGCTTGTCGATATTATAGATGCGCCGCAATCCACACCACACACCGAGTTTGTGCCACGCACTGAGTCATTGAGCAATATTAAGCGTTGGATCGCTCACAGCGGCAGCTTTGCCAAGGGAGTGATAAAGGTTGATGAAAATGCAGCCGCGGCACTTCGTAGCGATAAAGCGGTGAGCCTCTTGCCGGTCGGCATTGTTGGCATCGACGGTGAGTGGGAAGAGGGGGATATTGTGACTCTTACCACTGATTCGGGCAGTGTGATAGGTGTGGGGCGTGCTTCGCTTGGAAGTGATGATGTGGCAAATATGATCGGACGCAGGGGAGAACGCCCGGTAATTCACTACGATTATCTTTTTATTGAATAGGAACTTTTAGGTCATGGATAAAAATATGAACGAGATGTTCGGTAGGGTTAAGGCTGTGTCAAGGTCACTTAACTCAATGCCCGATGATGTGAACCGCACCGTGCTGATGAAAATTGCCGATGCGGTAGATGCTTCACATGACATGCTGCTTGAGGCAAATCTAAAGGATGTCAGCCGTATGGATGTGAATAATCCGCTATATGACCGCTTGCTGCTGACCCATGAGCGTCTTGATGCTATCGCCTCGGATATCAGGAATGTGGCTTCGTTGCCGTCGCCGGTGGGGGAGGTTATCGAGGATCGCACGTTACCTAACGGGTTGAATATTCGCAGGGTCATGGTTCCGTTTGGTGTCATTGGAGTGATATATGAGGCTCGCCCGAATGTGACATTTGATGTCTTCTCGTTGTGCTTCAGGAGTAGAAACGCCTGTGTGCTCAAAGGTGGAGCCGATGCGTCGTTTTCCAATGCGGCTATTGTATCGCTCCTGCATAGAGTGCTGGACGACTGTGGTGTTGATCGCGATATTGTGTGGCTGCTTCCCTCAACTCATGAGGCTACAGCGGCTTTGCTGAATGCTGTAGGGTATGTCGACGTGTGCATACCGCGCGGTGGACGGCGATTGATTGACTTTGTGCGCGACAATGCGCGCATACCGGTCATTGAGACAGGCGCGGGTGTTGTAAGCACTTATTTTGATCTGTCGGCCGATCTTGATATGGGTATTGATATCATCACCAATGCCAAGACTCGTCGTGTGAGTGTGTGCAACGCTCTTGACACGCTCATCATCCACCGTGGACGTCTCGGCGATTTGCCGCGGTTATGCAATAGGCTTGCCGGACGTGGTGTGGAGATTCATGCCGATGACGAGTCTTTTGCCGCTCTTGAAGGGCACTATCCGGCCGAGTTGCTTCGACACGCCGACTCGTCGACCTACGCAACCGAGTGGATGGATTATAAGATGGGTATACGCACTGTTGGATCTGTTGAGGAAGCTGTGGCACATATTACCCGTTATGGATCGGGACACAGCGAATGTATTGTCACATCAGATAGCGTTGCAGCCGACTATTTCCAGCGTGAAGTGGATGCGGCATGTGTCTATGTCAATGCGTCAACCGGTTTTACCGACGGAGCTCAGTTTGGCCTTGGTGCTGAAATTGGCATAAGCACGCAGAAACTTGGCCCGAGAGGCCCAATGGGCTTGCGTGAGATATGCACCTACCGCTACCTGATTACAGGAAACGGCCAGATTAGATCCTGAATGCTCATCTCCGTGGCTTACTTCTTGGCTTTCTGACGGTGCTGGGAGGTGCTTCGGGCAAATAGTGCAGTGATCAGGTCGGGTCGATGGAGCCGGCGCAGGGCTTTTTCTATGTCGGCGCGGTAATTGCGGTCATACCAGAAGAAATATCGCCGTTGTGCAAGTTTCTCTTCGGGCGTGTGTGCCGTGAAAATGCGCTCGCCGGTATAGGGATGGACGCCGGAGTAATAGATCTCGGTGGCGAGTGTCATGGGGGTAGGAGTGAAGTCCTGCACCTGCTCAAGATGGAAATCGAGCTGCTTGGTCTTCACCGCAAGCTGTGCCATGTCGGTTTCAGTGCATCCGGGGTGACTCGAGATAAAATAGGGGATTATCTGCTGGCGCAGACCACACCGGCGGTTCACGTCCTCAAATATGTCGCGGAAGCGGTGAAATTGATCAAACGAGGGTTTGCGCATGATGTTCAGCACGTGATCCTCAGTGTGCTCCGGTGCTACTTTCAGGCGTCCCGAAACATGGTGCTCGATAAGTTCCGAGTTATATCGGCGGTTGGTGGCATCGGTCTCGTTGTTGCCCGTGCGGTGCATCGATAGATCATAGCGTACTCCCGATCCCACAAATGATTTCTTTACGCCGGGCAGCGCGTCCACGGCATGATATATGTCGAGCAGTGGGCCGTGATCGGTGTTGAGGTTGGGGCAAGGTGCAGGGTGCAGGCACGATGGTCTCAGGCATTTTGCACAAATCGATCGGTCACGTCCACCCATTGCATACATATTGGCCGAGGGGCCTCCGAGATCCGATATGTAACCTTTGAAATCAGGCATCTGAGTGACCGCTTTTGCCTCACGCAAAATCGATTCCTTACTTCGCGAAGCGATGAATTTGCCCTGATGGGCCGAGATGGTGCAGAATGCACATCCTCCGAAGCAGCCTCGGTGCAGGTTGATCGAGTGACGTATCATCTCGTAGGCCGGTATGGTCTTGCCGTTGTAGCGCGGGTGGGGCATGCGCGTGTAGGGGAGATCAAACGACGCGTCTATCTCGCCTCGTGTCATGGCGGGAAGCATCGGATTCACCAGAATTGCCTTACCCGCTTTGCGGTAGGCTTGCCACAGGCGTGTGTCGGGAAGCAGGCGGTTGCTTTGTTGCTCGATGTGCTTGAAATTGGCCGATTGCAACTTCGGATCACGCAGGGCATCCTCCCAGGAATTCAGGATTATGTCGGTTGCTTTGTCAGGTGCCGATGGAAGCCTGTCGATCGGCAACAATACGGCAGTCTGCGCTACATCGGTCATCTCCTTTATGCTTTCTCCGCTCTCCAGCCGTCGCGCGATCTCTACGATCGGTTTTTCTCCCATTCCGTAAATAAGCAGATCGGCCGGAGCGTCAAGCAAGATCGACGGGCGCAGTTTGTCCTGCCAGTAGTCGTAGTGTGAAAGGCGGCGTAGCGAGGGCTCTATACCCCCCGTGATGATGGGAGTGTCAGGGAAAAGCTCACGCAGAATCTTAGTGTAGACTATCGTCGGATAGTCGGGGCGCATACCATGACGTCCCCCCGGTGTATATGCGTCGTCTGACCGCAGCCGTCGCGCTGCGGTGTAGTGGTTGACCATCGAATCCATCGCGCCCGCGCTGACGCCGAAAAACAACCGCGGTGCGCCGAATTTGCGGAAATCGCGCAGATCGTCGCGCCAGTTTGGTTGCGGCACTATCGCCACCCTATAGCCCGCAGCTTCAAGAGTGCGCCCTATGACAGCAGCTCCAAACGACGGGTGATCCACATAGGCGTCACCTGAAAACAGCACCACGTCGACCGAATCCCAGCCGCGTGCTTTCATCTCCTTAACCGAAGTGGGAAGCCACAGTCCCGTGTCTTTGCGTATATCCATTCAGATGGTCTGATGTAACGACATTGTGCAGCGTGAGCAATCAAATTTTAGGGCGTACTTTATGCCGCGCCCGGTATCGAGAGTCAGCGGCTCAGGAAGCTCGCGGCCTTGAGGTGTGCGCAGGCATGCGCCAAGTTCACGCCTGATGCAGTAGCGGCATTCCATGACTTGAACAGATCCCGTAGGGCGTTCCACCTCAACGGCACGGGCTATATCGGTTGCACCATGCTCCCGGTAGAAATCTTCAGCAAACCGGTTTGCCACATTGAGGCGGTAGGACACCTTACTTCCGTCAGGAAACTTTGCATAAGGATTTGCCGCCCGACGGCGCTCTATCGGTCGGCGTGATCTCCATGATGTTTCAAGAGCTCCGATGGCCTTGCGTCGAAGCGCAGTGAGGGTTGAAGCGGGAATAAATAGCCCCGGATCGATAGCGTCATCCAGATTTTCAAGGCGATAGGGGGTGTCTCCGAGCTTGTCAAGCACGCGGAGTCGTTGCTCTTTCTGCTGACTGCGTGCAGGTTGCAACGGTTGCTCAACTCTGACCGACGATGATGCCGAGCAGCCGCGCTCATCTCTCAGATCAAGCGCTATTGTTTGTGTATCAGGCGTTCGTAGTGTCATGGACAGCCCGATAGTTCTTCGCGCTGTATCGTGCGACAACACGTCGTTCCAAGCCTTGTCGCTGTTGCGGTATATCGTCATTCCGGTTTTAAGCCCAGCCGGGATGGTTGCCGGATAGATGCGGTTTCCATCTGCGCGGTTTACGCGGAAGCCGTCGTAAGTGCCGTCGGCACGGAAATACCCCAGTCCGTCACCATTTGCCGTGACAACATCCCTGTCGGCTTTGATTACGATGTGATTGCTCCCTATGTGTGAAACTGTGCCTATGCGCGAGCCCGTCATTTTGGGCGTGTCGATGCACGCCATTTTTACCGGTTGCTTGACCGGGAAAATGTAGGTAGTGAAGCCACGGTTGAAACTGCGGGTCACGTCAGGGGTGAAAGAAATGTCGCTCCTCCCGTAGCTGCTGCGCGTGTAGCGTCCGTCAGAAGCCGCTACTATGTCGTCGAGCGCACGGCTGTAGGCTGCCACGGTGTTTTTCACGTAGGCTTCATCCTTGAGGCGTCCTTCGATTTTGAACGACGATATGCCGGCATCGGCCAGTTCGCCAAGCAGCGTGATGCGGTTGAGGTCTCGAAGTGACAGCAGATGCTTCTGCCTGACCACTCGGTTGCCCTTTCCGTCGATGAGGTCGTAGGGGAGACGGCACATCTGCGGACATTCGCCGCGGTTTGCGCTCCGTCCGGTCGCCATGAATCCTGCACGGCAGTCGCCGCTGTAACTCACGCATAATGCCCCGTGGCAGAACGCTTCCAAAGGCACATCCACCGCTTCACTGAATGCTTTTATCTCTTCCGGCGACAGTTCGCGCGGAAGCACTATCTGATTGAAACCCACCTCTTGAAGGAAGCGTGCGCGCTCCGGAGTGCGTGTGTCGCACTGGGTGCTTGCATGAAGCGCAATCGGCGGTAGATCAAGGCGTAGCAAGGCCATATCCTGCACAATCAGTGCATCGGTTCCTGCGTGATATAGATCGGTCACAAGTCGCTCGACATCACGTAGTTCGGCGTCATACACAATAGTATTGACCGTGGCATATACTTTGGCTCCATACTGGTGCGCGAAGTCAGCTACACGCCGGAAATCGTCTATAGGATTAGCAGCTGCCGCGCGGGCTCCGTGACTCGCCGGACCCATATACACCGCATCGGCTCCGTGAAGTATTGCCTGAATTGCAGTGGAGGCATTTCGTGCCGGAGCAAGCAGTTGAAGCTGACGTGGGGATGATGGTTTCACCGGGCAGGAAGTTTATATAGAGTGTCGGGCGACACGAAATTGTTGATCCAGTTGGTAAAAAGCAGCTGAGCATGAGCGCGCCATCTCACCACCACTTCACCCTTGTCGGGATCATCGTTGCGGTAATAGTTGGCAGGAACTTCCGGATTGATACCTACCGAACAGTCGCGGCGATATTCGTAATCAAGAGTCATAGGGGAGTATTCGGAGTGCCCGGTGACAAATATTTCCCGTCCGTCGCGTGCTGCAACGATGTGGATGCCTGCGTCACTGCTGTCGGTAAGGACTGTCAGGCGTTCATCGTGGTTGACGGCATCTCTATCCGGTTCGCTGTAACGGCTGTGAGGCACCAGAAACTCGTCGTCGAAACCGCGCAGAAGCTGATGACCATGCGCCAGCACACGGTGGGGAAATACTCCGGAGATTTTTCTCGGCAGCATGACCTTGCCTATTCCGTAATGATGATATAATCCGGCAAGGGCTCCCCAGCAGATGTAGAGCGTGGATGTGACGTGGGTGCGCGTCCAGTCCATGATTTGTTGTAATTCCGGCCAGTAAAACACCTCCTCAAACGCTTTCTTCTCAACGGGTGCGCCGGTAATGATGAATCCGTCGTAATATCGGTCGGAAACCTCATCCCAGCGCAGATAAAACTTGTCGATATGCTGATGCGGCGTGTTGCGTCCGCGATAAGTCGAGGTCTCGATCAAATCTAACTCTATTCGCTGAGGTGCGGCCGAGATGAGACGCAGCAGGTCGACCTCGGTCATCTCTTTTAGCGGCATGAGATTCAGGATACCTATGCGCAGGGTGCGTGCAGCGGCGGTATCACCGTTGCAGGGGAGCAGACTGATATTCTCGTCACGCAGGGCGGCGATAGCCGGAAGCTCTGGATTTACAATGACTGGCACTTGCTTTCTGAGAATCGGTTACTCATAGTCCTCCGGCTCGATATCCTCGTCCCAGATGTAATCGTCGTCGAGAGGCTGCTCTTCTTCCTCTTCAGGCTCCGGCTCAGGATTCTCAAAGATAAACTCATCTTCCTCGACCACGCGGTGACGTGTGTCGAGCGGTCGGTGAGTGATCGGAGTCCCGTCACCCTCAATGCGGTTGCGGTCATCGGTGATGGCACGCCAGAGTATGTCCTTGAGATTGGTAAGTCCCTGACCTGTTACTGAGGAAATGAACACGTGCGGAAGTCCCTCGGGAAGTGTCGAGGCGATTTCGGCGATGAGTTCCTCATCGAGCATATCGCTCTTGGATATTGCAAGCACGCGCTCCTTCTCCATGAGCTGAGGATTGAATTTCTCAAGCTCGCGAAGCAGTATGTTGTATTCCTTTACAATGTCTTCAGCGTCGGCAGGCACGAGGAAAAGCAAAACGGCGTTTCGCTCAATGTGACGCAGGAAACGCAATCCGAGTCCCTTTCCTTCGCTTGCTCCCTCGATGATACCGGGAATGTCGGCCATCACGAACGAGCGGTTGTCGCGGTATGACACAATGCCGAGTTGTGGCTCCATTGTGGTGAAAGGATAATCGGCGATTTTGGGGCGCGCTGCTGAAATAGCGGAAAGGAGGGTGGATTTTCCTGCATTGGGAAAACCTACCAGACCCACATCGGCAAGCAGTTTCAGCTCAAGAACCACACTCTTCTCAATAGCCGGTTCACCCGGTTGCGCATAGCGCGGTGTGCGGTTGGTCGACGATTTGAAATGCCAGTTGCCAAGACCGCCGCGTCCACCTTTGAGGAGCTTGATTTCCTGCCCGTCATCGGTCACTTCGGTCAGATATTCTCCTGTCTCGGCATCAAACACAACAGTTCCGCACGGCACTTCGATGATTGCGTCCTCTCCATCCTTACCGAAACTTCGTCCGCCTGTACCTGATTCGCCGTTACCGGCAAAAACGTGCCGGCGGTATTTCAATGGCAGAAGAGTCCACATGTTTTTGTTTCCGCGGAGTATGACGTGACCGCCACGACCGCCGTCACCGCCATCAGGTCCTCCTTTTGGGATATACTTTGCACGATAGAAATGGCGCGAACCGGCACCGCCCTTACCTGAGCGGCACAAAATCTTTACATAGTCTATAAAGTTTGACGAAGGCATAAGATAAAAACTTTAATAGTTCAATAAATAGTAACGGTATGTTTAATGTATAACGTCGTGGAGCCTGAAAAAGCCGTTTATTAAGTAAAAGTAAGAATTTTTTTTATAATGAACCATGTGGCGGTTGTAATGGTTTCTTAATTATAGTTAATATTAAAGCCGAAACACAGAGAAAAAATATATCGTATGGGAGCAAAATGCAATATCGCCGGTGCTAAGAAATATGCCGCCATGGCATTAGGTATGCTCATGGCATTCACTGTCACTGCAAGTGAAAAGACTGACAGCGTGTCGGCAAAAAGGGATGTCGCGCCGGTTTCGGTGGGATTGGTGCTTAGCGGCGGTGGAGCCAAGGGCATAGCAGAGATTGGTGTGATCAAGGCTTTGGAAGAAAACAATATCCCTATAGATTACATAACCGGAACGTCGATGGGAGCGATCGTCGGCGGTTTATATGCAGCCGGTTATACTCCCGACGAGATGATTGAGCTCATTTTGTCGCCCGGTTTTGCCAACTGGTCGACGGGACAGATTGATCCTTCGCTCCGCTATTATTTCGGTAGCACGGTCACGCGTCCTGAAATCGTGAGCCTGAACCTCAGCCTGAAAACCGACACGGCTTCATCTGTGCTCCCGTCGAGCCTCATCTCACCACTTCCAATGAACTTTGCTTTCATGCAACTCTTTGCTGCATATACGGCTCAGTGTGGCGGTGATTTCAATAAACTGATGGTGCCATTCCGTTGTGTCACCTCTGATGTTTACGCCAAGCATAAGGTTGTGCTTTCAAAGGGTGATTTCGGTGACGCCGTGCGTGCATCCATGAGTTTCCCCACAGTGTTCCAGCCGATAGAAATTGACGGATTCCTCGCTTTTGACGGTGGAATATACGATAATTTCCCGGTAGATGTGATGCGGGAAGACTTTGCCCCCGGCATAATGATCGGCGTGGACGTTTCGGGACCAAACGGACGCACGCCGCAGTACAACATAGTGCAACAGCTTGAGGATCTGATCATGCAGGACAGCAACTATGAGGTGCCTGCGGCCGAGGGTATAAGAATAAAAATCCCGGCTGACGGAACAACGCTTCTTGATTTCCCTAACGCAAAGGTGATATGCAAACGTGGCTATGATAAGGCTATGGAGATGATGGACTCGATCAAGAGCCGCGTGGTGTCACGCATCCCGGCTGAGTCGAGAGATCTGAAACGCGCTGTGTTTAAGTCTAAAACGCCCTATGTGGTATTTGACTCGGTTCATGTGGAGGGAGGCACACCCCGACAGAATGAGTATATCAAGTATCTCTTTACCGCAAACAAAGCCGATACATTTGGCCTCGAGCATGCCAAACTCGCTTACTATCGTGCCGTGACTTCGGGCAAGCTGCGCAATCTGGTGCCTCATGCCGTCTACAACGACTCGACAGGATATTTCACTCTCGACATGAAAGCGACAGTGAAAAACAATATTAATGTCGGATTAGGAACTTATCTGACTTCATCGGCCAACAGTATGGTCGTTCTTTCAGCCGGGTATAGCTCGCTTGCTTTGCGCAGTCTTGACGTTGATTTCAACGGATGGCTCGGTCAGAGCTATCTTGCTGCTGCCGTCAACGGAAAGATGTTTATGCCGACAGCGGTTCCTTCGGCGATTACTTTGAGTGCGGTAGTGTCGCACCGCAGTGAGCATCAGAGCGACAAGCTGTTTTATGAACGTAATAATCCGGTGTTTATCCGACATTTCGAGGCTTTTGGCCGCGCGGGATATGCGTGGGCTCTCGGTCGCACCGGTGAGATGAGTTTCACTGCCGGTTATGGTTATCTTCGCGACAAGCACGCCACTACAGGTGAATCGCTTACAGTCGACAAGGGTAAGGATGTGATAAGTTTCAGCCTGGGACAAGCAGCAGTCAGAGCCGTGTCCAACACGCTTGACAACGAGATGTATCCCACAAGCGGTCATCGATATAGCTTTGTGGGTATGGGTGTTGCCGGTGATTACTCCTTGCGCTCGGGCATTGATCCGTCACGTGACATCCACAACCGCAACACCAAGTGGCTGCAGGCCGAGGTGAATGTCGAAAAGTATTTCAGTCTCGGGCGTCATTTCTCTCTGGGGGTTGAAGCCAATGTGCTTGCCTCTACCCGTAAGATGCTTGACAACTACAATGCAGCTCTTGTGACCTCACCGGGTTTCAATCCCACTGCATCGAGCTACAATTCATTTCATCCCACACTTCATGCCATGAGTTATGCTACGGCGGGGATTGTGCCGGTGGTGAAGATTACCGACAATTTGCAGGTCCGCTGTGAGGGGCACATGTTCATGCCGTTCAGGGCGATCGGTTGTGGTCCCGACGGACGCGCCGTGCAAGGGCGCTGGTTCAGGGATCCGCGCTGGTTCAGCGAACTCTCGGTGGCTTACAATTTCCCATTCAAGGCCTCTCTCTCGGGTTACGTGAATTATCTCGACACTCCTGGTGACCGCTGGAATGTGGGTATGACTTTCGGTCTGTTCTTCCTCGCTCCTCAGTTTCTTCGTTAAATATAATTAACAATTATGGGGCATGCAATGTAGATTGCATGCTCTATTTTTGCTGTCGAAAATGATGGTGAACGGTAGCGTCGGCTTCTGAAAGAGCCGATGTGAGTTCTGAAAAGGGAACGGGGTGAGAATCCCCGACAGTCCCGCTGCGGTATTTCCCCTCTTGTCAGAGAGAAGATCGCCGGTCAAGACACTGATTCAGCAGTGTCGGGAGAGCCACTGGATATGGCACAACATATCCGGGAAGGTGCCGGAAATAGATCGGGAAGAGTCCGAAGACCTGCCATCGTTATTATTCCGCAGGCAGATATGATGAAAATCTGCGGAAACAGTTTTACCTGAAAATTCTTTCGAGGATGAGAATGCAGGCCGATGGCACATATTGTGGTGTTATGTCGTTGCTTTTTGCTGCGACGCTCTTTTTGTGTGCAGCTGTCGGGCATGCTCAGGTAAAGGTCGACACGACCCGGATGGGGGCGAAATCACTTGACGAGACGGTAGTGACGGCAAAATTCGACCGGAAGACGTTGCGGTCGGCTACCCCGACGTTCAGTCTCGACAAGGAGCGCATTTTGCGCAATGGTGTGACCGATATCTCTGATGCGGTTCACCGGCTTCCGGGAGTGACATTGCGTGACTATGGTGGTGCCGGCGGAATGAAAACGGTGTCGGTGCGTGGGCTTGGAAGCGCTCACACCGCAGTTGTCTACGACGGGATGCCTCTTTCCGATGCACAGAGCGGGGCGATCGATCTCTCCCGGTATTCCACCGACAATCTTGAGCAGATGTCGCTGATAATAGGAGATAACGATGATATATTTATCTCGGCAAAAGCGGCGGCTTCTCCTGCTACACTCTCACTGTCGACTCCGGGAATGACTCTTGACGGAAAGAAGTTTGAGTTGACTTCGCAGATCAAAGCGGGATCTTTCGGCATGGTAAGTCCATTTCTGCGTAGTGTAGTGAAAGTCGGTAATAGTGTTGCACTGGGATTTACCGGGGAGTTCCTTCATGCAAAAAACGATTACCCGTTCGATCTCGTGAACGGAACTGTTGTGACACGTGAAAAGCGCGAGAACAACAAAATGAACTCAGGTCATGGTGAGTTTAACTTTCTCTGGAAAACACGCCGCGACGGTGAACTGACCGCCAAGATGTATTTTTACGACAATGACCGTCTGCTTCCGGGGCCAGTGTTGCTATACAATGTCAGCCCCAACAACGGCAAACTGCGTGACCGCAACAGTTTTGCACAGGCAGCCTTCCTTCAGCCGATAAACGACAGGTGGAAACTCCGCGTGTCGGGGAAGTTTAACTGGAGCAGCTCGAAGTACACCGAGATCGACGGTAAATATCCCGGTGGAAAACTCGATCAGTTTTATTGGCAACGCGAGGCTTATGTTACGGGGCAGTTGCTATTTGACGCCACGCGCAACTGGAGCTTCAGTTACGCGCTTGACTACTCGCTCAACACATTGAATACCAATGATGCGGTTTCTGACTCTCATCCACATCGCAATGGCATATTGCAGTCAGTCACAGCTAAGTGGCGCATGGGGCGTGTGGTCATGCAGGGGCGGCTTGTGCAGTCCAACTATCTGAACAGCTGTCGTGAGGGCTTTCAGCCACTTGTCAATCACAGTCGGCTGTCGCCGTCGGTAAGTGTCAACGCCCGCCTGTTGCGCAGCGGATTCCTTTATGGGAGACTGAGTTACAAAAATATATTCAGGATGCCTACCTTCAACGAGGCGTTTTACAACCGTTTCGGTAATCCATATCTTCTGCCGGAAACTACCGATCAGTTCAATGCCGGACTGACGTGGCAGGCACCTTCGGCCGGTTGTCTCCAACAACTTGTCGTGACAGGTGATGTGTATAAGAATTTCGTGCATGACCGCATTGTGGCTATTCCGCAGAATATGTTTGTGTGGAGTGTGACCAATCTTAATTCCGTGCATGTCACGGGTGCCGATGTGACGCTCAACAGCACTATTACAGCCGCTCGTGGTCACGACATTGTCTTGAGTGGCACATGGAGCTATCAGAGGGCAAAGATAAATGTTTCAAATGATGATCCGGTGCATGGATGTCAGGTCGCCTATATCCCGCGAAATTCGGGGTCGGCTTCGGTGGCTTATGAAAACCGATGGGTAAATCTCGTGGTGCATGGCCGCGGATCGGGCGCACGATACACCTCAAACTCAAATGACCCGATGACGCGGCTTCCCGGATATTTCGAGGCGGGAGCCACACTATGGCGGCGCTTCGGTGTCGGAACTCACTCGCTGGAACTCAGAGCCGATCTGATCAATATGTTTGACAAGCAATACTCCGTGATAGCCCGCTATCCTATGCCGGGACGGTCATGGATGGTGACAGTGAAGTATGTACTTTAACAACCAAGTTTAGAGAGTAAGAGAATGATGAAAAAATGTATTTATGCGGCCGCTATAGCCGGTCTGCTCAGTTTCTCGGGTTGCTCCGACAATGAAGATGGTCCTGTTCTCATCATTGACCCGGTGATGTCCACGTCGGGTGTGTATGTGGTAAATGCCGGGGTGTGGAATACCAATTCAGGCACACTCAGCTATTTGCCGTTGAACGAAAATAAGATTTACAACAATGTGTTTTTTGAAGCCAACGGGCAGTATGTGGGCGACACATTCAATGACGGAATCTCGACAACAAACAGAATTTATCTTGCAGTCAATGGGTCGAATGTGGTTCAGGTGCTTAACCGCAGTACGCTGAAAGTGGAAAAAACTATTTCTTTTACGGGCGATACCACCGGCCCGCGCAGACTTGCACAGCGTGACGGGGATGTTTATGTGACTCTTTACAGCGGCTATCTTGCAAAGATCGACGGGGAGACTCTTAACGTTACTTCGGTGAAAGTCGGACCTAATCCAGAGGCGGTTGTGGTTTATGATGACAAACTGTATGTGGCCGTTTCTGATGCGCTTAATTCTGCCGGAGATTTCTCCGGATCATGTGTCGCAGTGGTTGATCCGGAGACCATGACTGTCACTAAACGCATTGAGGCAGGAAAGAACCTGACGGATCTCGCCACAAATGGCAGCGAGCTGTTTGTGCTCTCGTCGGGTGAGTATGAGCCTGTGACATGGAAGCAGATAAACTACGGTGTCAAGCAGATAAAGGGTGATGCAGTTTCTGAAATACTGTTTCCCGCCACCTACATGTCGATGAGAAATGAAACGGTCTATTACATAGACAATGCCTATCTTGTTGAGTCGACAACTTATGGAAAATATGATGTGAAGACAGGCAAAACCTCTTCATGGATCTCGGCTACCGAGGTGAAATCACCTGCCGGCTTCAGTGTAGATCTTGACTTTGGCGAGGCTTATATTCTTAGCAATAACCTCGGTGAAGGTGGATTTGTAGACTACACCGTTCCCGGATATATGGTTCGCTATGATGTCGACGGGAAATATGTCGGGAAATATGATGTGGGTGTGTGTCCCACACGAATCTTCTTTGCCAGAGACGAAAAATGATCTTAAGCAACAATAGGTATTATTTGCTTTCGGTGACTTTATGGATTGCGGCCCTTTTGCTTGGAAGTTGTGCCGCACCGCAAAAGTCACAACACCGGGAGGGAGCAGTGAAATCGCTCCCTCTCGACTATGCCCGTAACCTGCGGCTTTACGATCATCCTGATGGATGGGTCGAGGCTGAAATCATAAATCCGTGGGACACGGCAAAACTATTGCAGAGGGTGGCGATCGTGCCGCGTAGCCTTGGGGAGTTGCCCGCATCGGTGCCGTCGGGTGCGACTGTGGTGCGCACTCCGCTTGAGCGAAGTCTCGTCACCACGTCAATGCACCTCAATCTGCTTTCAGAACTTGCAGCGCAGGGAGCTGTGGCAGGTGTGACCGATGCGTCCTACATACGCGTGGGATATGTGGGCGACGGACTGGCTGACGGTAGCATCGTCGATTGCGGCGCGACTGCTTCGCCGACGATTGAGCGAGTCATATCGCTTTCGGCTGATGGTATTCTTGTATCTCCTTACGAGACTGGAGGAGACTATGGAAAACTTGATAAGTTGGGCGTGCCGCTGATTTATACTTCAGACTACGCCGAAACTGATCCGCTCGGACGCGCCGAGTGGATGAAATATTATGGGATGCTTTACGGTAAGGCAGATGTGGCCGACAGCCTGTTTAATGCTGTATCCGCAGCTTATAATCAAATGAAAGAACGCATTGATACGGTATTAGCTCATGATCCGCACCGCCCTGAAGTTCTGCTTGATCTGCCTTATCAGGGTGTCTGGTATGTGAGTGGGGCATCCTCTATTACCGACGTTTTTATCAGAGAGGCAGGAGGTAGCAATCCGTTCGCTGACAGCGAGCAAGGCAACACCGCGGCCTATGCTCCCGAGCGTGTGCTTGTCGATGCAGGTGATGCCGATGTGTGGATAATACGTTATTATGCCGACAATGAGATGACGTTGAGTGCTCTGAAGCGTGATATACCCATGTCGAAGCAGTTTGAGGCATTTGGCAAAGGGAATGTCTATGGCGTAAACACTGCGAAGGAAATGTATTTTGACGAAGTTCCTTTTCACCCGGAATATTTGCTCGGTGATATTGCCGAGATTCTTCATCCCACGGGATCGCAGCCGCTCCGATATTTCAAAAAGCTGCGCTAAACGGTTGGCTGAATATAGGGAAGTGTGTTATATTTGCGGTGGAATGATGCGGCACCGGATTGTCGCTGTGAACTATTCAGATAAAACATGCTTGACCAAAATACAAGAGAAGAAATCACGGCTCTTATAAAACGTGAGGTGATTCCCGCTATCGGTTGCACTGAACCGGTAGCTGTGGCACTTGCAGTTGCAAAAGCGGCTGAAACTTTAGGCACCCCGGCAGCCCGCATCGAGGTGGCTCTCAGCGGTAACATTCTCAAGAATGCGATGGGGGTAGGTATTCCCGGCACAGGCATGATAGGGCTCCCTATCGCTATTGCGCTCGGCGCTATTGTGGGTAAATCGGAGTATGGGCTGGAGGTTTTGCGCGATGTCGACGATGACGCTGTGGCACGCGGTAAAGCCATGATAGCCGATGGCGCTATTTCGGTCTCCCATGCCCCCGATGCGCCTGACAAGCTGTTTATATCTGCATTCGTGCGTGACGCTTCCGGTAAGCATACAGCTAAGGCTGTAATTTGTGGCGGTCACACTCATTTCGTGGATATTGAAAAGGACGACGTAAGCCTGCTGCATGAGGATGTGGCTGCCACCAGTGATGGGCAGCATGAAGATGTGGCACTTACATTAAACACTGTGTGGCGTTATGCCGTGGAGTCGCCGATTGAGGAGCTGATGTTTATAAAAGAAGCCGAACGACTCAACCGTGCGGCAGCCGAAAGTGCGCTCAAAGGGACCGGCTTCGGGCATAAGGTCGGACGCATTATCGCCACTGCCGGCAAAGCGATGTATGGCACCACGCCGGCAAGCCACATGCTTGCGATGACTGCCGGAGCTTGCGACGCCCGCATGGCAGGTGAGCCTGTGGCCGTCATGTCAAACTCCGGTAGCGGCAATCAGGGTATAACGATTACATTGCCTGTCGTGACCTACGCTGAGGAAATCAATGCGACTGAGGAGCAGACGGTGCGGGCACTCGCGCTCGCGCATCTCACAAGCATCTATATCAAGCAGTCGCTCGGACGCTTGTCGGCGTTATGCGGCTGCGTGGTGGCTGCTACAGGCGCTTCTATTGCGTTGACCTATCTGATGGGAGGTGATTATCTGCATGGAACCTATGCGGTGAAAAACATGGTAGCTACTCTCACCGGAATGATATGCGACGGCGCCAAGCCGGCTTGCGCACTTAAAATCATGTCGGGAGTCAACACTGCACTCGTCTCGGCACTTATGGCGATGAACGACGAGTGTGTTTCGTCGGCCGAGGGGATTGTGGATGACGATGTGGATGCGACGGTACACAACCTCACGGCGATCGGTCGGGAAGCCATGAATGAAACCGATCTGATGGTGCTCCGCATCATGTCGAAGTAGCATCAGATCGATATAATCTTATTTTTTCAGGATGGCAGAGTTTCTATATGCTTCACGCCTAACATCCTGTGAATGGTCAACTTTTTTCTTTCCGTAGTCAAAGGTGTAGGTGGCTGATAACATGCACGCCCGGTGATAATCAGTGCCAAGATCGACTCTGTTGTATTCATAGTAGTGGGTCACAAGGCTTGAACTTCCGGCTTTCCAGTTGCTTCTGAAAAGATTTGCAAGTTTCATGCTTATACTCCACGCTCCTTTGAACCATGATGCTCCGATGTCAAATCTGGAAGGTAAACGATTTTTTTCTCCATCGGTACCCAGCGCTTTTTGTATAGTTGCCCAGTTGGCGGTAAATCTGAAATTGCCTGACATGTACATAGCTCCGAGATCCATTGCAAAAGCACTATAGGATTTTGTATCGGTGCCGAGAGAGAAGAAATCAAGTGCTTTAGGATTTGCATTGAGCGACAATTTGCCGTTCAGCAGGCTGTAGGAGGCATTCACCCCTGATTCAAGACGTTTATAATTTCCTACATTCTGCCATTGCATAAGCACTCCTGATGCGTAAGGTGAATAAACAAGGGTGATGCGGTCAAATATCTCGGAATAGCTCACATAAGGGTAGAGTGAGAATTTGTTTGACGGGTTCCAGCTCCATGACAACCCTGCAAGCATTCTTCTTTCCGTTGTTATATTGGGGTCTCCGGTAAAGTACTTTATTTCATCCCAACGCAATACCTCAGAATTGTAAGCGGAAGCACCCGTGCCTCCGGTTTTGTATTGGAAATAACCTGATAAGTAGCCTTTCTTGCCGGTTTTAAGCCCGAATGACGCACCGGTCGCCGGTGTGTTGCGTTTGGTGCGTACACCGTTGGTGTTGGTTGTACTGTGATTGATACCTCCGAACACGCTTAGGTTGAAACTTGGCAACATGAACGAATATGTGAGCGTAGCGTCATAGGAAGGATGCCGGTAGACCGTATTGGCGTTATCGGTAAAATAGTCGATTACGCTGCGTGTGTACATGAAGTAGGAGTCCAGTCTCAGTGAGTGCTTTGAACCAAACCTCTTTGAGGCATTTGCCGACACCATGTAGATGTAGCTGTTCTCCTTGGCTTTGTTTTCAAAAGAAGTCCATGCGCCATCGAACGTCGACAGCGATTTATTGTGGCTATGATCAACCACCGTGCTCACCGACAATGAGAAAGATCTGGGAAAGATAAAATAATACCATCCGTTCCATTTCACATTGTTGGATTGTGCCTTCCGTGATTCTTCGTAATTTCCATCATTTCCTTCGTTGAATTTGCGAAACCCCGCCTCTTTCAGCGTTGAAGGGTAGCTGTCATGACTGTAACCTATCGTCTGATCCATCATGAATTTTTTTGATGAATACGATAGCTTTCCTGTCAAGGGCACGCTCCATGAGTCTTTTTTATAATCGGATATTTCAGTAACGCGGTTTATGGTGACTGGATAACATGGAGGATCGCTCATCAGATTAAAAACTTCTTTTTCATCAGCACCTCCATGGCGCGTGGCTTTCTGCCATCCATTTGCAAAAAAACTATAGGTCAGTTTCCCATCGTTGAACTTTGTGTAGATGTCACCATCGGTTTCCGATCCATTCAAAAAAGTTTCTGAAACCGAAATCTTTGCGTAACCGCCGACTTCATCTTTCAATATATAATCGATCACATGTTGTGCTCCTCCATATTTCGGATCTTCCGGATTGTCAAGTACAAGGAGGTATCTGACAGATGTGGGTCGAAGTCCTTTCAGCTCTTCCTTAGTTGCCGCACGGCCATTGATGAAAAGTGCAACTCCTTGTCCGTCGGCAAGATTTATTGTCTGCTCGGTCTCATTGATCTTAAACATGGCCATGTTCATGTTGGCAAGAAGTTGAGCAGCCGTGGATGCCAGACGCTTTTGCATAGGCATAGGTGTAAGTTTAATAATGCCGGGTGCAATTATTTCTGATTTTTTTGCCGTAACGACAACCTCTCCGAACTTACGGTCGGAAATTGTATCGTTTACCTCGTTCCCGTAGGTATGCAGCACACTAATACCGCACAAAAAAGCGGCACACATAATCTTCCTTACCATATCTTACTCTACGCTTTATTAATACTGCGGCAAGGTAGTGAAAAATTATAAATATCAAAAATATTCTGCTTTTTTTTTACAAATTATAGAATATTATTGTTAGAATTATTTGGTAGGCCGAATAAAGCAATAGAGCCGAAAGAAATTCTTTCGGCTCTATTGCTGGGGTGAGGTGTGGGGGTCGAACCCACGACCTTCGGAACCACAATCCGACGCTCTAACCAACTGAGCTAAACTCACCATGTAATGTCGTTTGCCCTATCTCCGGGGTTTCTGACGGCGCAAAGGTAGGAATGTTTTTCGGTTTATGCAAGGGTTTTGTTAAAAATATTTTCCCATAGCTTTGGCTGCCGGCAGTTAGGGCATGTCAGGCAGGATCTTGACACGGACTGAGGTGATGCGGTGTCCGGTGACGTCAAGCACCAGAAAACGGCAGCGGCCATAGGCGATCGGCTCTTTCTCTTTCACAAAATCACCTTTTATGGCAAGAAGCATTCCGGCGAGTGTCTCGCAGTCGTCGGTTACGTCGTCAAAATATTCTTCGTCGAGTCCGGTGATACGGAAGAAGTCGGTGAGTAAGGTTTTTCCCTCAAAGACATAGGTGTCGTCGGGGAGTCGCTTGTAGGTGACTTCCTCCTCGTCGTACTCGTCGTTGATGTCGCCTACGATCTCTTCAAGCACATCTTCGAGCGTGACAAGGCCCTGCGTGCCGCCAAACTCATCGACCACGATGGCCATGTGGATCTTCAGTTTGCGGAAGTCCTCCATCAGGTCATCGATCATGCGTGATTCGGGCACGAAATAGGGCTTGCGTATGAGCGACTGCCAGTCAAAGTCGTCGGCCTGATCGCGATAGGGGATGAGGTCGCGGCTATAGAGAATGCCACGGATATCGTCGCGGCTGTCGCCGACAACCGGGAGGCGGGAGTAGCCGCTGTCGATGACGGTGTGAAGCACCGAGTGGAAGCCGGCAGTGATGTCTATGTCGGTTATGTCGACGCGCGGGGTCATGATCTCAGATGCCGTGGTGTCGCCGAAACGGAGGATTCCCTCGAGCATCTCTTTGTCGGCATCGGTCTTCACGTCGGTAAGCTCAAGTGCCTGGCTGAGATCGTCGGTCGAAATGTTTTCGGTTTGTTTTGTCACCACACGTCCTACCAGTCCTGATCCTCTCACGAGCAGTGCCGAAACCGGTGAAAGCAGTTTCACGATTCCTGAGATTGCAGGAGTCGCCCAGCTTACCCACCGCACGGGGTTGGAGTCGGCGCATAGTTTGGGGATGATCTCGCCGAAAAGCAGGAGCACGAAGGTGAGCACTACCGACTGCAACAGGAAGCTCTGCCATGACGGTATGCCCGACAGGAGCGGCGTGAGGGCAAATGTGGTGAGAACGACGATGCCTACATTCACGAGGTTGTTGGCGATCAGGATCGTGGCCAGTAGCTTTTCGGGGCGTCCGAGCAGGGCGCGTATGCTGTCGGCTACCGGCAGGTCGTCGATTTCGTCGGAGTCAAGCCGCTCCGGCGAGATTGAGAAGAATGCTATCTCGCTGCCCGACACAAAGGCGGATATGCCAAGCGCTACGGCAGCCAGACAAAGAGCCACTATCTGGGAAGTTTCCATCAGTCGGCAAATTTTTCACGCACCACATCGGCCACAAGTTTGGCAGCGCGTGGTATCGGCATGAGTGATGAATCGATGGTCAGGTGGTAGGATGCGGCATCGCCCCACTCCTTGTCGGTGTAGAAGTTGTAATAGGCTGAGCGCAGACGGTTGGTGCGCCGGGCTTTGTCGCGCGCTTTGGTCGGGTCGTTGATGTCGCCGCGTGCAAGGATGCGGCGCACACACTCTTCCTCGGGGGCGTGGATGAAGATGTTGAACACGTTTTCGCAGTCGCGCAGCACGTAGTCGGCTGTGCGGCCGACGATCACGCATGGCCCGCGGTCATATAGCTCGCGGATGAGATCGCTCTGCGAGCGGTAGAGGGTGTCGTCGCTGATAGAGTTGGAGCCGGGGTAGTTGATTGCCGGGAAGCCTCCCATGTTGAAACTGAAGAGTCCGCTAAGAAACGATGGTGAACGCTCGTCGTTTTTCTCAAAAAACTCGCGGCTCATGCCGGCGTTTTTAGCAGCCTGTGTCAGAAGCTCCTTGTCGTAGTAGGCTATGCCCAGCTCATTGGCGAGAGTGCGCCCGAATTCGCGTCCGCCGCTGCCAAACTGTCGGCCTATCGTGATTGCATATTTCTCTTTCATTATGACTGTATGCCTTTGAATTTAACCGGGGTAGCTGCCGGAGCGGCGAGTGTGGGGAATGAGCCGCCGGCATAGACGCATGTGCCGTTGACCCATGTGGATTCAACGGAATAGGTTACTTCGATTCCTGCGTAGGGTGTCCAGCCGCAGCTGCTCACTACGTCGGAGTCGGCTATGACGTGAGGAGTGGTGCCGGCTTTCACAAACACAAGATCGGCGTGGTAACCGCGACGGATGAAGCCACGCCGGTCTATCCCGAAAATGGTAGCAGGATTGCCCGACATGAGACGGGAAACGCTGCGGAGTGTCAGACGTGCGTCGAGCGTTTTCTCGAGCATCAGCGGCAACGCAAACTGCACTCCCGGCATACCGGATGCGGCTTTAAGTGCGCCGCCGTTCTTGTCGGCGGCCAAATGGGGTGCGTGGTCGGTGGCTATCGTGTCGATCTTGCCGGTCGAGAGGGAGGCGTTGAGTGCCTCACGGTCGGTGAATGTCTTTATCGACGGGTTGCACTTGATGCGTGCGCCCTGTCGGGTGTAGTCGTCGGAGTCAAAGGTGAGGTACTGTGGGCAGGTCTCTGCGGTTATGAGCTTTGCGGTCGGGTCGGTTCCGGCAGTGAATAGCGCGAGCTCGTCGGCGGTGGAGATGTGGCAGACGTGCAACCGGTGGTTGTGGGCCTGCGCGATGGATGTGATGAGCCGTGTCGACTCAAGGCATGCCTGACGGGTGCGTATGGCCGGATGCTCACTGACAGGGACCGCTTCGGCGCTGCCGTATTTCTCTATGGCAGCTTTCTGCGCTTCGGCAATGATGCTGTCGTCCTCGGCGTGAACCGCTACTATTGCTTTGACCCGGGTGAAAAGGTCGTCGATCCACTGGCCTGAGCCGGCGGCGGTGGTGCCTGTGGTGGAGCCCATGAACAGCTTTACGCCGGGGCGGTCGGTGAAGTCGAGCGATGAGAGCCAGCCGATGTTGTCGGGCGTGGCTCCGACGAAAAAGGCGTAGTTGATGAGCGATGTCTCTGCGGCACGACGCATCTTGTCCTCCCATGCCTCGGGTGTGACAGTGGGGGGATTGGTGTTGGGCATGTCGAAGAATGTGGTTACTCCTCCGGCGGCTGCCGCGCGGCTCTCTGACGCGATGGTGGCTTTCTGTGTAAGCCCCGGCTCGCGGAAGTGCACGTGCGTGTCGATGACTCCCGGCATTGCCACCAGTCCCGACGCATCGGCTGTGCTGGCGGCTTGCGATGTCACACTGCTGTCGGGGTCGCCCGCACCGAACGCGGCAATGATGTCGCCGTCGGTGAGGATCCAGCCGCGCTCAATGTCGGTGTCGGCGTCGACAATGCGGCAACCTGTGAAAAGAGTTTTCTTGCTGCTCACTACGATTGTTTTTTCTGTGGGAACTTGCGGAACAGCGAGTCGAGCTTGAGCCTAATGACTCCAAACATCGCCTCACCGAAAATGCCACTGCTCATTTTGCTTGTGCCGAGCACGCGGTTCACGAAAATAATGGGCACTTCCTTGATGGTGAATCCGCAGTTTTTTGCGGTGAGTTTCATCTCGATCTGGAAGGCGTAGCCTTTGAAGCGGATCGAGTCGAGAGGGATCGTTTTCAGCACCTGACGGCGGTAGCAGACAAATCCGGCGGTGGTGTCGTGGACTTTGAGGCCGGTGATGGCGCGCACATATTTCGATGCGAAGTAGGACATGAGCACACGCCCCATGGGCCAGTTGACGACATTGACGCCCGACACATACCGCGAGCCCACGGCGACGTCGGCTCCTCCGGTGGCACACGCCTCGCGCAGTTTCAGCAGGTCGGCGGGGTTGTGGGAGAAATCGGCATCCATCTCGAAGATGTACTCGTAGGCGGGATCTTTCAGGGCGATGCGGAAGCCCTCGATGTAGGCTGTGCCGAGGCCGAGTTTGCCGGCGCGCTCATGCAGGTGGATGCGCCCGGGGTACTGCCGCTGCTTCTCGCGCACGATGGTGGCTGTGCCGTCGGGACTGCCGTCGTCGACTATGATGATGTCGAAGCGGACTGGAAGCGTCAGCACGGCGTCGATGATCGCCGAGATGTTTTCCCTCTCGTTGTAGGTGGGGATGATTACGACGCTGTCGGCTCCACCTCCTTTTGCGGGAAGTGAAGCCGACATGTCGATAGCTTGTGTATTAGTGTATTCCGGCATTCTTATTTGGTTATAGGGCAACCGGCGCACTTCGCGGAGATTTCTTTGAAGAAGTCGTTGCCTTTATCATCAACAAGAATGAATGCGGGGAAGTTTTCAACTTTGATTTTCCAGATGGCTTCCATGCCGAGTTCGGGGTACTCAAGCAGTTCGACGCTCTTGATTGAGTCGTGAGCGAGGATTGCAGCAGGGCCACCGATCGAACCGAGGTAGAAGCCGCCATGTTTCTGGCAGGCGTCGGTCACCTGCTGGCTGCGGTTGCCCTTGGCGATCATGATCATCGAGCCGCCATTGTCCTGGAAGAGGTCGACGTAGGGATCCATGCGGCCGGCGGTCGTGGGGCCGAACGAGCCTGAAGGCATGCCTGCGGGGGTCTTGGCGGGGCCGGCGTAGTAGATGGGGTGATCCTTGAGATACTGAGGCATGGGCTCGCCCTTCTCGAGACGCTCCTTGATCTTGGCGTGAGCGATGTCGCGGCCGACGATGATCGTGCCGTTGAGCGAGAGGCGGGTTGCCACGGGATACTGCGTGAGTGTCTTGAGCACTTCCTCCATCGGACGGTCGAGGTCAATCTTCACAGCGTCGCCCTCGCCCTGATTGCGGAGCTCCTCGGGGATGAGTTCGCCGGGGTTGGTGTCGAGTTTCTCAATCCATAGACCGTCGCGGTTGATCTTGGCTTTGACGTTGCGGTCGGCCGAGCAGCTCACGCCGATGCCCACGGGACATGAGGCGC
>CAYSKE010000004.1:0-6999 GCA_964431465.1 uncultured Muribaculaceae bacterium
GATAAACGGAACATGAATGACCTCGATTGCGGGGTCATTTTTTTTGTGGGGAGGACGGGGAGCACTCGGAGAACGCGGAGGACTCGGAGAGTGCGGTATTAATTTCCGTCTTCGACGGCAGCTCCCCTGACTGTTGGAGGAATGTCTCGCAGCTCCGCAGCTCTTTCATCTTGCCTGCTTACACCGGGTTCCCTACGGTCACCCGGTGCTAACTTTGTAACGCCCGTTTTACGGGCTGATAGCACACAATGAGTAGTGATAGCAAGCGGGGGACGCGGAGAGTGGAATGGGGCTGGCACATCTATTGAAACAAACTGATAATCAGGAGGACGCACGAGCCGCACGTCCCTACTCTGGGGCGGACGCACCATGGTACGTCCGTACTATGAGAGGACGGGGAGAGCACGGAGAGGGCGGAGGGATAGGCGGTATGGGTTATTTCTTGGGGGCGTGGTTGAAGCGGTATTGGATGTGAAAGAGGACGTAGGCGGGGATGACGTTTGTGACGACCTCGGTGCGTGCCTGTGCGTTGACGGTGTAGGTGATGTTGCTTAGCTGACGAAGCATGTCGTAGGCGTCGACGGCAAGAATCATCGAGCCTTTCATCAACGACTTTGTGAGCCGCGCATTCCACACCACATCAGATGTGTTGAGCCGCGAATCGGTGAAACCGCGACGGGTATAGACGTTCAGATCGGTCGAGATACCAAATCCTGCCGGCAGGGCGAATACACCTGATACGCCATAACGCGCTGTGGTGGATGTGAAGTTGGAAAAGCCGGAATCCTTACTGCGATAATCGTTGAGGCGCACTTCACCTTTGGCAGAGACGCAGTTGCTACCAAAGGTGTAGCTAAATTCCAGGTTTTCTTCCACTGACATGTCCTTCACATACCGGCGTTTCTGCTCAGCGGGATCAAACATGAAATCCTCAGTAACAACGGACGTACCGATCAAATCCACACTGTTGACATAGCTCCCCGAAGTGTGACTCTGTAACTGGAATCTGTTTCCTGCACCAAATGGAATATAAAAGCCGTATGTTGCACCGCCTTCCCAATTACCGCTGACGTTGAAAGGATGATAATATCTTACACCCGTCGCAGTATTAAAGATATATCCTGATGCCACAGCATTGCTCATGAATTTTGCACTGATAGTGAAATTGTGATATTTCTGTCCTTTCATAATTCCATACATAAGCCTCGCTATGTGATTGACGGAACGCTTCAAATCGGGATTGCCTATATAGACGTTCATGGGATCAGTGCGCGGTAAGGAGACCATGCTTTGCATCGGAGCGTCCCTGCTATCAAGCGTATAATTCAGAGTCAGACGCGCCATATTCTTCTTATTGTAAAGGGAAACAAAAGCATCGGCCTTCGGCAGGAAAGATTTTCTTTTTAACAAAACGGGGGTGTCGTTGCTGTCGTAGTGATAAGTGCGCTCGGAGAAGCTGAGATCCAGAGGAGTCAAGTGAGTATTAAGGGTATAGTCATCAGAGAGGCGAATCGGATGTATATGCGAGAAGAAAGCCCACAAATGATGAGTGTCGGTTCGCAGCCGACTACTATGACTAAGAGCAGGTGAAAAGACAGGGGCAAACCCCGGTAGTGCCTGAATATCGGCAATAGTGGTAGCGGCAGCGTCGGCGGACAAATCCCAATCGGCTGCATCAGAGACATTGGAAGTATTTACGGTGCTGATGTTTTCAAATGAATAATTAAAGCCTATGCGAGATTCTGCCCAATCCAGATCCACAAAAAATTCAGTGAGACCTTTAAGTTTTCTCGTGTGGTCGGGCGATATGTCTCTATGCTGGAAATCCTGTGTGGAAGGAGTGGGTTCGGTGGCGTGGTTGATCAGATACAGCTGGAATATATTTTCTTTCTTTGTATCATAAGATCCCAAAAATGTGAAACGCAGCTTGTTGGAACGGATATTAAACGTTGCGTCGGTCATAAGTAAAGAACTTGAGGAGTGTCCATCTATCACATTCTGGCTTATATTGCGATATATGAGTGTATCGGCGAGGCCGGTGTATCCACGATAGATGTTGCGGATGCGCTCTGAGGTCACATTCTGCACCTCATCAGAAAACAAAGCCGAGACATTTGATCCATCAGCTTTATTCCTCTCATAATAAAAACGCGGCGAAGCATTGAAAACCACCTTTTGTGGAATGCTAAACATGAAATCGTGATTGGTATTAACGGTAAGCCGTCGGGAAAGGGAGTTGCTGAACTGATACAGATAATTGTTGCCATCAGGTAAAAAGTTTTCAGTCACAGTGGTCACGTCAGCGTGATCATCTACATGGCTTACATCAACCCATCCTGAGGTTCTCCACTTATTTGCATGTCCGTCGACACTATATGAGATGCCTGCCGTCTTTGTAGTTTTCACTCCGGATTGAACCATGGGAGGTGTCCATGCATCATTATTAATAAATGGAGATGACAGATTATTGATCCCTGCACGCACATTAAGATTCAAATTATCAGAGAAAAGCATCGCAAACAGTTTACCCAGATAGCGGTCGCGTGTACCGTAGCCAGCCTCAGCATTGATGTTCCATCCTGTGGAGTATTGCCGCTTCAGCCTGACATCCATCGAGTAACGTTTCTCATGCTTGTCATCGCGACCCAGCATCTCATTGACGAGAGTGTTTTTCTCATATACGGCAATGTCTTTGACGGTGTATGCGCCGATGTTTTCAAGCATGAGCTGATGGTTGCCGTTGAAAAGATCCTTACCGTTGAGCAACAGATCGTCGACTTTGCGACCGTTGACAAAGATTTCGCCGTTGTCTTTGAGCGTGACACCGGGCAACTGCTTGATAAGTGCATCGATCATCGACCCCTCGGCGAGCACGAACTCCGATGCGTTGTAGACAAGTGTGTCGCCCTTGTGATAGAACAGGATACGTGATGAGGTCACGGTGGCTTCGTCAAGCTGACGGTGCATCTTCTTGCGGATGCGCACCTGATCAAGTTTCAGGTTTTTAGTTACATCACGCAGATCAATGTCGATGATTACCGGCTCATAATCGGGGTGAGCCAATAAAGAGCCATCTTCTTCGGAGACATAATCAAAAGAGACGGGGTAGACCGTGGCTTTATAAATCTTACCGGCTTCCAAAATGAGGCGCCCCGCACCGTCGCGCCACATCCTGCGCTCCTGAGCCACTTTTGATGAATCGGTCACGCTATAGACCTCAATCATAAAAGGATCGACATAACGCTCGGAGAGGGAATAAACCACCTCGAACTCAACTTTAAGCGTTTTCTTTTTTGCAGCGTCTTTTGCGGCTGCAAAGATCATAAATGGCGTGAGCAGAAATAAAATGGCAAGGCGTTTGTTCATGGAGGGATTGGGGATTGCGGGGGGATGAGAGCACTCGGAGGGCGCGGAGGACTCGGAGAGGACGGAGGGTGGAGAGGACTCGGAGAGGGCGGAGAGCTCGGAAAGGGAGAAGATGGAGGGAGCAGGGGGGGGGTCAGGAGTGGCGGGAGAGGATGTCGAAGGTGTCGACGATGATTTCGGTGATGTTGTGCTTGAGGGCGTTGGCGTCCTGCCAGACACGGGTGCGCAGCTTGCCTTCGATAAAGAGCTTGGTGCCTTTGTCGATGTAACGCTCAGCGATCTCGGCGGCGTGATCCCACATGACGATGTTGTGCCACTCGGTGCGGTCGGGTGTCTGGGTGCCGTCGGGCGCACGACGGCCTCGCTCGGTTGTGGCAAGCGAAAATGTGGCTACGGGACGCTGCCCGATATAGCGAATGTCGGGTTTACGCCCGACATTCCCTACAAGTATGACTTTGTTTACTGACACTTAGAGACCTTTTTGGAGCTGACGGGTGAATTTGTCGAGGAACTCGTCGGCTTCGGCACGCGAAAGGCAGAGCGGGGGGAGAAGACGGATGATGTTGGTGCCGGCTGCTCCGGTGAAGACGTGCTCGTCGAATATGAGGCGACGGCGAAGCTCTTTGGCGGGCTGCTCAAACTCGATGCCGATCATGAGGCCGCGTCCACGCACTTCTTTTATGCCGGGGATTTCTTTCAGGCGGGAAATGAGATAGTCGCCTACCTCGCGGGCATTGTCGACGAGCTTTTCATCTTCCATGATGTCGAGGACGGCACATGCGGCAGCACAACCGAGGTGATTGCCGCCGAAGGTGGTGCCGAGCATGCCGTAGACGGGCTCAAACTTGGGTGAGATGAGTACGCCTGAGAAGGGGTAGCCGTTGGCTATGCCTTTGGCAACGGTGATGATGTCGGGACGGATGCCTGCCCACTGGTGAGCGAAGAATTTGCCTGAACGCCCGTAGCCGCACTGGATCTCGTCGGCGATAAGGACTGTGCCTGTCTGCTCGGTGACTTCGCGGAGCTGACGCATGAAGTCGTCGGTTGCCATGCGGATGCCTCCGACGCCCTGAATGGGCTCGAAGATGACGGCTGCCACGTCGCCCTTTGCAAGCTCTGCCTTCACGGCCTCTATATCGTTGAGAGGGAGGAAGGTCACATGGCCTGAGCGGTTGACCGGTGCCTGAATCTTGGGATTGTCGGTTGCCTCGACAGCAGCCGAGGTGCGCCCGTGGAAGGCTTTATCGAAAGCGATGACACGGCTGCGGCCAGTGTGGAATGAAGCGAGCTTTATGGCGTTCTCGTTGGCTTCGGCTCCTGAATTGACGAGGAAGAGTGCATAGTCGTCGTAGCCGCTCGCCTTGCCGAGACGATCGGCGAGTTTCTGCTGAAGTGAATTAACTACTGAGTTGGAGTAGAACAACAGTTTCGAGGCCTGCTCGTTGAGAGCCTCGAGATAGCGTGGATGACTGTGTCCGACGGAAATCACAGCATGTCCGCCATAGAGGTCGAGGTACTCACGATCCTGCGCATCCCAGACGCGGCAACCTTTGCCACGTGTTATCTCTATGTCGAACAAAGGATAAACATCAAATAGTTTCATCTTAATAGCTTGTTAATAGCAGATTGGTTTTTTGATGGGATAAAATTAATACTTTATGGCCAATTTCGCAGGATTGCAAAGAATGAATTTGCTAAATTTGTGATATGATAGCCCGAATAATGACTCTGCTGACTGCGCTGCTTGCCGCCCTGACCACTGTGGTCGAGGCGAAAATGACCGTAAGGGTACAGGATGGGCGCGTGGGGTGCGTGCAGTGGCGCAAGGGTGACACCGCCGCCACAACTCCCGTGGCAAAAGCAGGAGAAGGCGAGGGACTAAAGCTGACGTTTGACCTCCTCGCTCCGGAGGGGGAGGATGAGTCGTGGATGCCTTTTCTGCGCTGCCGCGTGAGGCACACGGATGCCGAGGGGAAGGATGACGGCCTTGTGGAAAGTGAGTATCTCGAGGGATTCAATCTTGCCGATATAGGCTACGGGGAGGCTTCGGAACCGGGGATAACAACTGTGCTCTACCGCCACTACAGCGTGGAGGTGCCTCCGGCGGAGATGAAAGCAAGCCTATCGGGGAACTACGTTCTCGAGGTGTTTGAGTCGGAGAGACCTGAGAAAGTGATGATAACAGCTCCGTTTGCCATCGAGGAGGGAAGCGTGGGGATAGCGGGAGGGGTGACGAGCCGCACCGACAGAGACTGGAACGGCGAATCGCAGCAACTTGAGATTGAGGTGACAAACCGAGGAATTGACCGAAGAGTCGCACTGCAGGATATGAGGGTAGAGATAGTGCAGAACGGTGATGAAACGACACGGCGACGACTCCCCCACCCATCGCAGACAGCGGGAAACAAAGCTATCTATGCACATCAGCCGGAGCTGACCTACAAAGGTGGAAACGAATACCGCCGCATGGAAACAGTGAGCCGGAAGTATCAGGGGATGAATGTGGCGGAAATCGTGTGGGACAATTCAATCTATCACGAAATACTGAATGCGGACTCTCCGCGGCGCGGCATGGCTTACAGCTACGATCAGACGCAAGGTGGAGAGTTCACGGTGAGAGAGGCCGATGAGGGGACTTCGGTGCCTTCGGACACGGAAGCGGACTACACTGCGGTGCATTTCACTCTCGAGAACCCGGGGATAAGACCGCCGGATGCCGTAATAATCGACGGGGCTCTGACGGGACGGAGAATGGATGAGGATGCGCAGATGGAGTATGACAGCGAAAAGGATGTGTGGCGGAAAGCAATGCTGCTGAAACAGGGAGCATACGACTACCGTTACCTGAAGAAAAACGCTGCGACGGGTGAGATAAGCGGAAGCGAGATCGAGGGTGATCATCACCAGACGCAGAATGTCTACACGGTGTATGTGTACTACCGCAAACCCGGGGAGAGGAGTGACCGACTGGCCGGGGTGACAACCATAAAGGCAGAGGCCAACCGATAAAAAAGGTATCATCAAATGGAGGAAGAAGAAGTCATGTTGCAAATAGGAAACGCACTTGTATCGCTGGATCTGGCAGAACGCTTTTTCTGCTGTGATCTCGAAGCATGCAAGGGGGAATGCTGCATAGAGGGTGACGCCGGCGCACCGGTGACCGAGGAGGAGGTGAAGGAGATCGAGGGCGCTCTGCCGGTGGTGAAACGCTACATGCTCCCCACGGGCATAAAGGAGGTGGAGAAGCATGGGTGCAGCTACATCGACAGCGAGGGGGATCTGGTGACAACGATAGTGGACGGGCGCGACTGCGCATTTACCTGCCGCGGCGAAGGGGGGATGTGTCTCTGCGCTATCGAGAAAGCGCGCCGACTCGGAGAAACGACGGTGGAGAAGCCGATCTCTTGCGCTCTCTACCCGCTAAGGTTAACGGAATACCCGACGTTTACGGCGGTGAATTACCACCGGTGGAGCATCTGCCGCCCTGCGGAGGAGTATGGCAAGAAGATAGGGATGCGGCTGTATCAGTTTCTCGAAGGGCCGCTGACGAGGCGATTCGGGAAGGAATGGTATGATGAGCTCGCGCTGGCGTGCGAGACGTATCTGGAGGAGAATGGATGAGAGCACTCGGAG
>CAYSKE010000004.1:7099-8846 GCA_964431465.1 uncultured Muribaculaceae bacterium
GCTCGCGCTGGCGTGCGAGACGTATCTGGAGGAGAATGGATGAGAGCACTCGGAGAGCGCGGAGGGAGGACGCACGATGAGGGGGCGAGAGCACTCGGAGGGCGCGGAGGACGCGGAGGGAGGACGCACGAGCCGTGCGTCCCTACTTTGGGGATGGTGGACATAGAGAATGACAGCAACAATGTGAAAATATAAACTACAGGATTTAGTTAGGATAGATGTATCTAAAATCTCTTTCGATCACCAACTTCAAGAATATTGAGGAGGCGCGCCTTGATTTCAGCCGGGGTGTGAACGGTCTGCTCGGCAACAACGGCATGGGAAAAAGTAATCTGCTGGACGCGATCTATTTCCTGAGCTTCTGCCGGAGTTTCACGGGGCTTACCGATCAGGGGGTGATGCGTCGTGGGGCAGACTTTTTCTCGCTTCACGGGAAGTATGAGCGTCATGGCGTGGATGAGGAGGTGAGCGCAGGGATGAACCGCGGGAAACGGAAGGTGGTAAAACGAAAGGGGAAGGAGTATGAAAGGCTCTCACAACATATCGGGGTGTTTCCGGCGGTGCTTGTGGCTCCGCGTGATATCGAGCTGATCACAGGGCCGGGGGAGGAACGCCGCCGACTGATGGATATGGTGATCTCGCAGAGCGATGCCGCATATCTTGACGCGCTGATAAGATATGGCCGCTCTCTTGAACAACGAAACAAACTGCTGAGGGCACATGTGGTTGACCACAACCTATATGAGGCGATAGAGATGTCGCTGTCGATGACCGCCAAACGGATCCACGAGACACGGCGGACATGGCTGCCCAAGTTCTCGGGGCTGCTGTCGCAATACTACAGCGCAATCGCAGGTGAGGGGGAGACGGCTGCCGTGACACTCCGCTCACATCAAAGCGATGAACCTGACCTGATGAAGCTGCTCGACGGGGCACGCCGCCATGATGAGGCTGTGGGCTACACGTCGGTGGGTCCTCACCGCGACGACCTGACGATAACGGTGGACGGGCTTGAGGCACGGCGCTCGGCCTCGCAGGGACAGTGCAAGAGCGTGACGCTGGGAATGCGACTGGCACAATATGATTTCCTGCGGGAAGCCACGGGGCTGAAGCCGCTTTTCCTGCTTGACGATATTTTTGACAAACTGGACTCTACGCGAGTGCAACGGATAGTGGAGATAGTGAAAAGCGATAAGTTCGGACAAATATTTATCACGGACACCAACCGCGACCATCTCGACAATATCCTGCGTGAAAGCGGCGGTGAGCGCGCTATGTGGCATGTGGAGAAGGGAGTGTTCACACCATTTCAGGCAGAGGGATGAAGCGCACTGATCCTGAGCAAGTGGGTGATCTGGTGAAGCGGATCCTGCGCGAAAATAATCTCGACGGGCTTGCCGACCGCCAACTGATATGCTCCCTATGGCCTGAAATCGTAGGGCAAGGCATCAACCGCTACACGACGCGGCGATGGGTGGACGACAAGAAGCTGCACGTGGTAATCTCATCGGCAGCCCTGAAGAATGAGCTGACCTTTCACCGCGACAAACTCACCGAAGCGCTGAACCGCGGCGCAGGGAAAACGATAATCACAGACGTAATAATTCACTGAAATAAAAAAACATGGAAGATTTTTCAAAGATAATAGAGAACATACCTGCATGCCCGAACCCTAAAGTGCCGGGTCCGGCAGCGCAATTAGTGCATCTGACCGACGTGCAACTGCGTTTCACTGACATAGACATGC
>CAYSKE010000004.1:8946-15999 GCA_964431465.1 uncultured Muribaculaceae bacterium
GCGCAATTAGTGCATCTGACCGACGTGCAACTGCGTTTCACTGACATAGACATGCTCGGACACGTGAACAACAATGCTTATTTCCAGCTGATGGATCTTGCCAAAACGCGCTTTTTCGCGGACTTGGTCGACGGGGATCTGAACTGGCGTAACCCGGGTGTGGTGATCGTGAATATCAACGTGTCGTTTTATGCACAGGCCTTCATGGGTGAGAAATTAGGTGTGCTGACGGGCGTTGTTTCTCTCTCGGAAAAGAGCTTCACGATCGAACAAAGGGTAGTGAATCTTGAAACGGGTGTGGTGAACTGCGTCGCACAGACAATCATGGCTACCTACAGCAAGGAAACAATGAAGAGCATTCCCATCGACGAGGAGTGGCGCAAAATGCTGACTGAGTGCATGGGGAAAAGGGTGTAAAAGGAAAGCTCAGAACCGCTATGGACAGACGAGGATTCATGAAGAAGGCTGCGGCAATGGCAACGACCGTGGCTGTGCCCGGTATAGTGGGAACGGGGTGCGCGAGAGCAGCGGCCGAAGATGGAGCAGAGGAGGTGCAGAACCGCCTCATCGTGCCGAAAAACAATGGTCTCGCCATCACGGGAACGTTCTTAGACGAGATCTCGCACGATATTCCGCACCAGAACTGGGGCGAAAAAGAATGGGATGCCGATTTCGGCTACATGAAGGCCATCGGCATCGACACGGTGATAATGATTCGCTCGGGCTACCGTAAGTTCATCACCTATCCGTCGCCCTACCTGCTGAAACAGGGATGCTACATGCCTTCGATGGATCTGGTGGATATGTTTTTGCGTCTATCGAGGAAGCATGGGATGAAGTTTTACTTCGGACTTTATGATTCAGGCAAATACTGGGACACGGGTGACATGTCGGTGGAAACTGAAAGCAACCGGCATGTGATCGACGAGGTGTGGGAGATGTATGGCGACCGATATAAGGACTGTTTCGGCGGATGGTATATCAGCGGCGAAATCAGCCGAAGCACCAAAGGTGTGATCAGCGCTTTTCATGACATGGGGAAACAGTGTAAGGATGTGTCGGGTGGCTTGCCGACATTTATCTCTCCCTGGATCGACGGCAAGAAGGCTGTGTGGGCCGGCTCGGGGAACCTGACCAAAGAGCAGGCAGTGTCAGTGGCGGAACATGAGCGCGAATGGGATGAAATCTTCGCGGGTATTCATGATGTGGTTGACGCTTGTGCTTTTCAGGACGGTCATATCGATTATGACGAGCTTGACGCTTTCTTTGAGGTGAACAAACGTCTTGCTGACAAGCATGGGATGCAGTGCTGGACTAATGCCGAATCGTTTGACCGGGATATGCCTATAAAGTTTCTGCCGATAAAATTTGACAAGCTGCGCCTGAAACTCGAGGCCGCCAAACGTGCGGGATATGACAAGGCTATCACTTTTGAATTTCCGCATTTCATGAGTCCGCAATCGGCTTACCACCAGGCAGGACACTTATATGACCGATATAAGGAGTATTTTGAACTGACGTAGGGGATGGCGGGGATAAGATTTGATTAAAAATAGAGGCTATTGAAATGGAAACGCCGGCTGTGGAGCCGGCGTTTCGCGTTATCGTCGTTATAGTTATGTGTCTTATTTCACGAAGGCAGAGTTGTTGAGGAAGTCGGCGCTCTTGGCGGCTGCTTCAAATTTTGCCTTGTTGATCTGATCCTTGGTGTAAGGTGTTCCATCTTCATTTACGGCCTCACGAAGTTCCTTCGGAGTCTCGAGCTCAACTACATAACCGCTCATGCCGTTGTCGTAGAACTGATTGAAGATGCCCTCGAAGTCGATTGTGCCGCTCTCACCAATAACAAAGTCGTCCTTGATGTGGAGAAGCTCGATGCGGTTGGGGTATTTCTTGAGGTATTCAACGGGAGACTTGCCGCCCTTTGTGCACCAGAACACGTCGAGCTCGTAGCAAACGAGGTCGGGATCGGTGTTCTCCACGAGATACTCCCACATGATGTCGTCGCTGTCCTTGAGTTTCTCAAACTCACGTGCGTGGTTGTGGTAGCCGAGCTTAAGGTCATACTCCTTGGCAATCTTGCCGACACGGTTGAAGTAATCGGCCATCTGCTTGATGCTGTCGGTCGTGTAGCCTACGCGGTAGCTGGGGATAACGAAGTACTCACCACCGCATGCTTTCTGAATCTCAAAGAGGTTGCGCCAGCGAGCCATGATTTCTTCTTCGTTCTCGGGGTCTTCCTGAATGCTGGAGTGTGTGGAGATGATATCGAATCCGAGGCTGTCGCAGATAGCCTTGAAGTCCTCGGCAGGCATGCCGAACACTTTGGGATCACCACCCCACTGCACAAGTTCAAGGACGTTGTAGCCCATATCGGCGAGCTTCTGGAGCGATCCCTGAGGATCCTGATTCATGGCATCCATAACGGAGTAGAGCTGAATGCCAATCTGCTTGGCGGGTTCTTTCTGCGGTGCTGAGCTGCAACTCGACACGGCATACATTGCTACGGCGATGAACGTGAACGCCAGCGCCTTGAGTGAAATAGCCTTAGTCATAGGTTGTAATGAATTGAATAGTTTAGACACGGTAGAATGCAGCCCTTGCAGGGCCGACTGATGCCAGATTTAGGAATCCGGCATTAAATATAGTGAAATTTAGTGTTTCGGTCGATAATCTCTTGCAAAAAAATGAATTGATTTCTGCAAGCAACGAGCCGCAGTTGAACAAATGTCCAATCGCGGCCCGAAATATTTTTGGCATGAAAGGGGGTCTCTCTTACTTGAGGAGATCCTTAACAGCTTCGTTGGGAACCATGTCCTCCTTGAAAGTATAAGCCCCGGTTTTGGGCGACTTAACCATGCGGATGACCTTGCTATAGGTACGGCCTTCACCCTTTTGGAGCGAGGCAACGGTTTTCTTTGCCATATCTTAAGAAATAAAGGGTGTAACTGGATTATTTAATTTCCTTGTGAACAGTGACCTTCTTGAGGATGGGGTTGTATTTTTTCAACTCCAGACGCTCGGTAGTGTTCTTGCGGTTTTTGGTAGTGATGTAGCGGGAAGTACCGGGCATTCCGCTTGCTTTATGTTCGGTGCATTCGAGAATAACCTGCACACGATTGCCTTTAGCTTTCTTTGCCATGACTTAGTATTCGAGATATTTGATTTCAGTGAGATATCCCTTCTCGGCTGCCTGACGGATAGCGGCATCGAGACCGAGCTTGTTGATGGTGCGCAGGCCTGCGGCGGTGATTGTGAGGAGAATCCACGTGTCCTGCTCTACCCAGTAGAATTTTTTGGTAAAGATGTTCACGTGGAAACGACGCTTAGTGCGACGCTTCGAGTGCGATACGTTGTTGCCGGTCATCGCTTTCTTGCCTGTAATCTGACAAATCTTTGACATGGCTGGTTTAAAAATATTCGGTTTTAATTTCTTATTCCTATCACTGCAAGCGAGTTCCGGTCTCATATCACTCCGGGCGCATCACTTCCCGAGAGCTTTCCGCGGCACGCTCCGCATTTTTCAGGGTGCAAAGTAACTACTTTTTTTCTGTATAACCAACAAAATCAGGAAAAATGTAAATAATTTTTTATTGGCGGGGCTGACGGTAATCAACGGAACGATTTTTTTGTATCTTTACCGATATAATTCAGGTTTATTATTATGGCACTGGTGATTCCAAAAAAGTACAAGCTAAAACTCCTGCCCGAGACGACCGAGGTGGCGATAAAAAGTATAAAAGATGAGTTTGAGAAACTTCTGAGCGAAGCTCTCAATCTCAGACGCGTGACGGCTCCGCTTTTCGTGCTGTCGGGGACAGGACTCAACGATGACCTTAACGGGGTGGAACCTCCGGTGGGATTTGACATAGCGGCAATGGAAGGACGGCACGCCGAAGTGGTGCACTCACTTGCCAAGTGGAAACGCGCCAAACTGGGTGCCTACGATATCGCTCCGGGATTTGGGCTCTACACCGACATGAACGCGATACGCACCACCGAGGAGCTTGATAACCTGCACTCGCTCTATGTGGATCAATGGGACTGGGAGAAAACAATAACTAAGAATGACCGCAACCTGAATTACCTGAAAGAAACGGTAAGGAAGATATATAAGGCGGTGAGAGAGTGTGAGAGAACAGTGTTCAAGCAGTTTCCGCACATCACTCCCACGCTTCCGGAGGAAATCACGTTTGTTCACTCGGAAGATCTTGAGAGCGAATATCCCGGACTGACGGCGAAAGAGCGTGAGGCGAAGGCTGCGGAGAAATACGGTGCTGTGTTTATAATAGGCATAGGCGCTCCACTCGGCTCAGGTGAGCCACACGACGGGCGCGCTCCCGACTATGATGACTGGATCACACCGACTGACGATAGACACCGCGGACTGAACGGTGATATAATATTATGGAACAAGGTGCTTGAAATACCGTTTGAGCTCTCATCGATGGGGATACGTGTCAGCCCTGAATCGCTTGCGCTTCAACTTGAGGCAAGAGGCTGCATGGAACGCTCACGGTTCAGCTTCCACAAGGCTCTGCTGGCGGGAGAACTCCCCTACTCTATCGGCGGGGGGATCGGGCAAAGCCGCTTGTGCATGTTCCTGCTGCAGAAAGCACACATCGGCGAGGTCCAGGCTTCAATATGGCCCGAGGAGCAGATCAAGGAATGCGAGAAAGCGGGGATATTACTGCTCTAAGCGTGGTCAGAGCTGAATCAAATCGCGCATCACGGCATCGGAGCGAAGCCACAGGCTCTCGGGGATTGCAACGTGACCTCCGGGAAGGTGGATAAGCGAGCCGGCGTGAAGATGACGGGCTACCGCCTCGGAGAGCCCGGCAGGGGCATCGGGAGGAAGGAGGAGACCGCGCGAGGTGCGCAATGAGGTGATGATCTCGTCGTTGAGGCGATCAAGTGGCGTAAGCTGTTCCATTTCAAGCGGCAGACGCCCCGCTGACAACTCACTGACATAACGCGACACCGAGGGGGGATTGGACGCACGATCGGCGCCGTCGAAACTATGCGCCGAGCAACCGAGCCCGAGATATGGCGTGCCGTCCCAATAAGAGGAGTTATGCTTTGCCTCGCAACCGGGCAGGGCAAAGTTGGAGACTTCGTAGTGACGGTAGCCGGCGTGAGCCGCTTCAGCGCAAAGGACACGATACATTTCTTCGGCAATCTCCTCGGATGCCTCAACGGTCTTTCCTGCCATGAGCCGGGCGTGAAGCCGCGTGCCGGGCTCATAGGAGAGAAGGTAGGCCGAGAAATGGGGCGGGCGGATTTCCAACATGCGGCGGAGGGCTTCAGTCCACCCGTCGACAGTCTGCCCCGGAAGTCCGTAGATAAGATCAAGACTGAAATTTATGCCTGACTGCCGGAGCGCCTCGATGGCCTGCATGGCTCTGCCAGGCTGATGCTGCCTCCCCACGGCATCGAGCAGCGCAGAATCAAATGACTGGACTCCCATGCTGACGCGGTTAATCCCGGCTTCCATGACAAACGAGAGCCACTGAGCATCGACCTGCTCAGGGTTGGCCTCAATGGTGTATTCACCGCCGGGCACGACGCAGGGGATTTTTATCACTCTAAGCAACAAATCGGCAGGGAGCACCGAGGGGGTGCCTCCACCGATATATGCGGTGTTCCAGACGGGGAGCGACGCGCTATCGCTCCACGGGAGAAGCGGGAACCGGATATCGCGCTCACGCTCAAGGGCGATGACGTAGGCTTCGGCTTCCATGCGCCCATAGGGACGCGAATAGAAGTCGCAATACCAGCATTTGGAGCGACAAAACGGCAAATGAATGTAGAGTCCTTTGCGAAGAGCGATCACCGGTTGCATATCTCTCTAAACTCACAGTATTTGCAGTCGTCGAGGACGGGAGTCTGCACAACAGGCTCAGCCGAGTCAAACAACCGCCGGATCTTTGCGGAAATCAGGCCGACAAACTCATCGTTTATCTCACGATAATCGGTGAGAGGGGCATAGGAATTGGAAACTTTTTTAGGGCCGACCCTGAGATCCTTGATAACCGCGCTGTTGATGATCTCACGCATGGGATAGATCACCGGGTGGATGCGCCCGGTGTGGCCAGTCCACTGCGAATAGGAGTTGCAGTACATCATCAGCTGGGTAATGCCGTGGGGATGCCTTAACGACAGGGTGTAATCAACGAGATGCGGCACATCGGGCGACATAAGCTGCTCACTGCCGGTCTTGTAGTCGACAAGGCGGAGGTAGGGCTCGGATCCATAGGTGTCGGTGACCTTGTCGATGCGGTCGATGATGTGCATGAAGTTTATTTCCAAACCATCGGCGAGTGAGAGCGTGCGGCTGTCGCGGCTCTCACCGTGGAGATAGACGACTTCATGCCGGGTAGCGACCCAAACAGCTTCCGCTTCAAGCACCCTGAGAATGTTACGCTTTATCAACGCGGCAAAAAGCATCGACTCGCCAGAGAGGGGCGCATCAAGATCATCGGTGGCGGCAGCTATGCCGGCACCCTCGCGCCCATGATAAACATGGTTGATCGAGCGGATGATATATCGGTCGAGCAAAGGATCGGCAGCAAGCGATTTCAGCAACGAGGGGGTGATGAGAGCACCGCCGTCGGAGCGGCGTTGCTTGTAAGCCTGATGATTGTAGAGACGTTCGAGCACCTCGTGGACAATCTTGCCATAGACGCTGTCGTCGATATATCCCCTGACCTCGTCGGGGAGGTTGAAGCCCGCCACATATTTCAGGTAAAATTTCATCTCGCAGTCGAGCAATGTCTTGACCGAACTGGCAGAGAAGGAGCGGCGCAGATCGTCGGGCGCAGCGGGGAGGAAACGCTTGATCTCGGACATGGCCGCGTCGCTCTTAACAAGGGTCATATCATCGCGCGGAATAACGCCAACCTTGTAGTTTTTCACAACCGATGTGAGTCCGGCGGGACGATAGGCATAGACGAGCTGATAAAGATAACGCGACATCTCGCCGGATGTGATGCCCTCGGTGTTGGCATTGTAGATCAAGGTGACTTCGGATGCACGGGAGAGCATGCGATAGAA
>CAYSKE010000004.1:16099-29396 GCA_964431465.1 uncultured Muribaculaceae bacterium
ACTTTGCCTCCGAGAACGGTGAGAATGTTCTGCTCGAGCATATCAAGTTCGTCGAGATAGCCCTGCAGGAAACTGCGGTCGAGTATCCACAAATCTTCAACGGCATCGTCGGGCTCCTCTCCGTCGGGCGTGGGAGCGGCCGCCGGCTCGGGCTCGGGGAACAATGCCAACAGGCAGTAAAGCGCAGTGCGGATTGCGGAGAAAGCTCCGGTGCCGGCAGCGACATCGCCGAGCGGAGCAAACAACGGTGCCAAGGCACCGGCCGCATCCTGCAGCCCGGAGGATGGAATGTTGTAGAGGCGCAACTGCTCGACACGCTGCGCAAGCGCGCGGCACTCGTCGGGAGCAAGGCGGAGAAGCAACGGATGGGATAGCAGACGGCTTACATCGTCGCGGAAGAATGTGGTCAGACGCTCATCGCGCAGATAGCGGGCGCGTGAGTGCATGAGAGCAAAGGTCTCGACAGCTGAAGCCACCGGTGACAACCGCAGAGGATAGCCCATAGTGATGTTGACATCGACTCCAGAGGGAAGGGCGAGAGAGTTGAGCAGGGGTACACACAGGACTTCATCGGCAAGCACGACGGCTGTAGAGGATGCGTCGTAGCCGCTGAGGTTCATCGACGATAGCACTGAGGCGGCTTCCTTGACTTGCCCTATCTCTGATGGCACGCCGACGATGCTGATGCGAGGGACGGAATCGGGGGGCACAAGCTCAAACGGGGCGGGGAGTTTTTCGCTCAGGCGCTTCACCGCTCTTGCCGCCCCATTCTCTTGCATGCTGAAACAGGGCAAATCAACATCCCAGAAGAAATCGGCAACCTGACGGGTATAGAGGGCTTCCATAACGGCTGTTTCGGCACGGGATATATTGCCGAAGCCGGCAAACACAAATCTGCCGCCATTAACATTAAGAGGAAAACGCTCACCGGCACCGCTGCCACCGGAAAGGCGCTCTGCCACACGACGCACGGCCATGCCACGGTAATGCAGCCCCAACCGGGCGAGTCGCTCCCTGAAATCAAAATAGAGCGGCCCGAGGATCTGCCAAACGCGGAAAAAGGCTTTTGCCGCCGAATGATCACCCGCACCGGCCGAAGCGGTAATGTCGTAATCGATCCACATCCTGTCGTCGGTATCGGGCATGAGGTGCTCAAGGCCGGTTGTGTCCCAGAACTGTTTTACAAGACGCCATTTTTCATCGTCGAGCGGGTTGGTCTCTATGGATTTCAGATCGCGCAGATTACGAAGCACCTCGGAGGCATCGGCCAACGACATATCTATCTCGTTGAAATCGTCGAGGATGACATCTCCCCAAAACATAAACGCTGACAAATCCATTGCAGCCTCAGGCGCCATGCCCATAGCTGATGTGACCGCCAGATAGGAGGAATAGAGATGAATCAGGAGCTCGGTGCGCGATGCCTCGACGGTGTCGCTCCATCGCTCAATGAGGTCGTCGAGCGTTATAGCCTCGGGGGCGAGAAAAGGGATGTTGAAGTCGTGGAGGCGCGTACCCTTGGCCTCACGCAGATATTTCTGGAAGAAGAGTGAGCTGCGGCGATTGGGGAAAACGAATGTGAAGTCGGCCAGTCCGTCGGGGTTGGCACTATCGTAGGCTGTGGCAATCTGCTTGAGAAATGGATCGGAGTTACCAGCCATGAAGGTCACTGCTTGATTAGAAGGACAATTTTGATAGCAAGATCAAAGAAAACGATGCGCGCCGAGGAATTGGCAGCTATATCGCGGGCGGCACGGTCGGTCTCGGCGGTGAGGGTTATGACATTGGCGGGGGTGATGAATCTCGAGAAGTTGCGGCTGAATGCACTCTCGTCGACGGTCATGTAGTTGATGCCGGGGTTGCCGAGATTGGCGATAAAGTTCTCACGGAACATGCGGCTGCAGTAGGTGAGAAAATCAATCTGCGCCTCGCGGCCAATGCCGTGCATATCAATCGCCCAACGGCGCAGGGCGGCAATGTCCCTCCGGTAAGCCATGCGCATAAGGGAGATGAAACGCTGCAGATTCTCGCCACCGTCGATGCCGGTGAGTTTCATCGCGAGGTTTACGTTTCCCTCGGCGACATGGGCTACCGCAAGCGCGTCGGTTTCAGAGAGCGCGGGGCGGGCTGCGGTGATGACACGGACGGTGTCGGCATCGGAGAGGCGGCGGACGGCGATGCGCTGAAGGCGAGAGTAGATGGTGGGGAGTATTTCTTTGGGGTTGTTGCTCACCATGATGATGCGGGTGTCGGAAAACGGCTCTTCGACCAGCTTGAGCAACTTATTGGCAGCAGAGTCATTCAACCGCTCAGGAAGCCAGATAACGGCAATCTTGTAGCGCGAGGCACGCGCCGTGAAAGCGAGCGCGCGACGCAAAGCGTCGGCTTCACCTTTGTAGATGACGGGCTGCCCGTTGATGTTGCCGAGCTTCGAGAGCCACACTTCCATGTCGGCGTAGGGATTCTCGTCGAGAAACTCACGCCACTCGTCGATCCAATCCTCACTCTCGGTCTCATCGGTCTTCTTGTTGCCACGCTTGAGCATGGGGAAGCTGAAATGCACATCGACGTGGGAGTGATGGCTATGTTGCAGACAGGATGCACACACACCGCAACTGTCGCCGCCGGGGGTGCGGTTATCGCAATGGATATATTGGGCGAGCGCTCTTGCCAGCATGAGTTTGCCGGCTCCCTCAGGCCCCTCGATGACAATGGCATGGGGCAGACGATCCTCGTCGACCATGCGGCGAAGATGATCGACGGCCTGCTGATTTCCTGTAAGATCGGCGAATTTCATGGCTACGGCATTAAGACAACAGAACGTCAGAAGACGGCTTTGACAACTTTCTCGACACTGCGGACTGCGTTGTGGCTATAGTAGTGAATGGATTTCACGCCATGCGCGATAAGGTCGCGCGACTGGGCAATACACCACTCCACTCCCACGGCTTTAGCCTCGTTGTCGTCGCGGCATTTCATGAGTTCGGTCGCCACTTCCTGCGGCAAATCGACCTTGAACACACGCGGGAGAAGGGTCATCTGCCGCAAGCCGACAATGGGTTTGAGTCCCGGGATGACGGGTACATTTATACCAATTCCGCGACATTTATCCACAAAATCAAAATAATGGCGGTTGTCGAAAAACATCTGCGTAACGATATACTCAGCACCTGCATCGACTTTGGCTTTGAGCATCGCGAGATCCATCGCAGCGTTGGGCGACTCCTCATGCTTCTCGGGGTAGCCCGCCACACCGTAGCTGAAATGCACTCCGGTGTGAATGTCCATCGGGGCTCCGTCGAGCAGATAGCCGTCGTTGAAATGATTGACCTGCTGAATAAGGTCGGATGCGTGGGCATTTCCGCCCTCATTGGGGATGAATGACGGCTCATGCTTGGCTTTGTCGCCACGAAGCAGAAGAAGGTTGTTTATGCCGAGGAAATTGAGGTCGATGAGGGCGTACTCGGTCTCGACCTTGGTGTAGCCACTGCATATAAGATGGGGCACTGCCGGGATCTTAAACCTGTTTTGCAAAGCGGCCGCCACAGCTACTGTGCCGGGACGGGAACGCTCGGTCACTTTCTGATAGAGACCGTCGGCAGTGGATTTATAGACAATCTCACTGCGGTGAGTGGTGACGTTGATGTAGAAAGGCTCATAGGGCATAAGCCGCTCCACATTCTCAAAAAGGCCTTCGATGCCCCTGCCCCTGAGCGGGGGGAGAACTTCAAACGAGAATCCCGGGCGGGGACTTTTTTCTATAATTGAGGGAACAGTGTCCATAAGCAACTACGTTGAGGAGATGGGATGATTTACAAAATTAATCAATGTAGCCGAAATGCGTCAGAGATTGGCGATAAAGATAACAAGTATCATCACCGGACACACATAGCGGAGCAAAAAGACAATCGCAGGCGCAACAGCGGATAGAGCCGTAGTGGGTGTGGTGAGCTCGTGGCGCAGCACTTTGCGGTCGAGCATCCATCCGGCAAAAACCGAGATAAGCATACCGCCAAGCGGAAGGAGAATATTGGATGAGGTGTAATCGAATATGTTGAAGATATTGATTTCTCCGATACCGGGCAAACTCAGACCTGCCCAATAGCTGAACGAAAGGGCACATGCCACACCGCACACGATGGCTATGGAGATAATGAGGGCACATGCTTTGCCACGGCTGACTCCGCGATCCTGAGTGAGCCACGCTATGCCGATCTCACTCATGGATATGGTGGAGGTGAGCGATGCAAGGAAAAGCATGAAGAAGAAGAGCGGAGCCCAGAACCATCCGCCGCTTATCTGCGTGAAGATGGCCGGGAGCACCTCAAAAACAAGTGCAGGGCCAGCCTGCGGCGAGAAGCCGTAGGTGAACACTACCGGGAAGATAAGCACACCTGCCATGAGCGCAGTGAGTATGTCGAGCCCGACGGTGACTGCCGCGCTACGCACAAGCGGTGTGCTGTCGGGGAAGTAGGACGCATAGGTGAGCATACAGCCCAATCCAAGCGAGAGGGAAAAGAACGCCTGTCCCATCGCTCCGATCACCACCGGCGGGGTGATCTGCGAGAAATCGGGCTTAAACAGGAAGCTGAGTCCTTCGGCAGCCCCTGACATGGTGAGGGAGTTGACACAAAACACTGCAAGAAGCACCATGAGGGCAGGAGTAAGGACATTGGCCGCCTTCTCCACTCCTTTCTGCACCCCACGCACTATCACGCAATAGTTGACGAGGAGGAAAATGACCGTCCACATCACCGGACGCCAACCGGATGTGAAATCGCCGAACATGGCATGCAGCTCGGCCGTGGTGTGCCCGGTGATATCTCCACGCATAGCGACGAAGAAGTATTCAAGCGTCCATCCGGCAATAACGGAGTAGAAACTGAGAATCATTACTCCCGCCGCAACACCGATAATGCCGATAATCTTCCAGAATGGCTGGCGAGGCTTGAGTGTACGGAAACAGCCAAGGACATTCATGTGGGTCGAGCGCCCAAGCGCAAACTCGGCACACAGCACGGGCACTCCAAGCAGGAAAATGAAGAGGATATAGATGACCAGAAAGGCTCCTCCGCCGTGAACTCCAGCCTCATAAGGGAAGCGCCATATATTACCGAGTCCTACCGCCGAACCTACGGTGGCTGCTATCACGCCAAGACGTGTCGTGAACAACTGGTGTTTTGGTTTGTCAGACATAGCCAAATATACATAATGAATGGTTTATCCCACCTGCAGCCATCGGCAAGAAAGCTCAGCGGAGATCGTCGCGCGGAGCGGCATGATAGAGCGGACTGTCGTGATGATCAGCCGCAACAGATTCGGCCGACCCGGCGCGCTGCTTTTTCTTGGCAGCGGGGGGCACGACCTCGGGAGCCGCAGTCGTGTCGGCTTCTACCGGCTGAGGCATCATAACCCCGACCTCCACAGGAGCCTCCACGGTGCGTCGGGCACTCAGCACAACCGCCATGATCCCTGCCAACGCTATGAGCGCAGCAAGCAGAAAGGTGGCACGAATCTGCCGGTGGGTCATCATCACGGGAAGAGAATCGGTGAGATAAGAATAATAAATATCAGCACCGGAGCTATCCAGCGGATGATGAAGCGCACAGGACGCAGAATCCATGACCGCATAGTCCCGTCGTTGGTAAGCTGCTCCTGAAGGAATCCTTTTGGAGCAAACCACCCGAGATAGATGCACGTGGTCATCGCCACGATGGGAAGAAGGATATTTGTCGCAAAGGTATCAAAAAAGTCAAATATTGTCTTACCGAAGATGCGCACATCGTCGAGCGTGCCGAGCGATAGGGAGCAGAGCGTGCTGAAGATAAACAAGGGCATCAACACCGCCAGACATGCCGGCAGACGGCGCATGTTAAGTCTATCCTGAAAGAAGGCTATGGTCACCTCGGCGATGGAGATTGTGGAGGTGAGCGCGGCCACAAGCAGAAGCATGAAGAAGAGCGACGACCACAGCTGTGTAAGCGGCATGTGGGCAAAGACTTCGGGAAGAGTGACAAACACAAGCGTAGTGCCCTGAACGGCCTCACCCTGCAACCCGAACGACATGATGGCAGGGAAAATGATCATGCCCATCATGACTGCCACAAGGAGATCGAGCACCGAGACGGTCACGGCCGTGCGGGTAAGGCGGGTATCCTTGGGGAAATAGGATGAGTAGGTGACGAGAATACCCATCCCGAGACTTAGGGAGAAAAATGCCTGCCCGAGCGCGCCTATCACAACCTTAGCCGTGAGTTTCGAGAAGTCGGGATGGAAGAAATAGCTCAGCCCGGCTCCGGCTTCGGGCAATGAGAGAGCCACGATGCAGAAGATAAGCAAAATGACAAACAAAAGCGGCATGAGGAGGTTGGAAAGCCGCTCGATACCTTTCTGAACTCCCGCCATGAGCACAAGCAGATTAACGCCGATCATGACATAAGTATTGACCAGCGGGCTCCAATCTTCCTGAATATACTGGTGCATACGCTCGGCAAACTGCGTCTTGTAGCTGTCGATTGAATCAAGCACCACTCCGGGATCAGCTTCATAGAGATGTCCCGTGACCGACTGCCACAGGTATTCCAGCGTCCATCCTGCCACGACCATGTAGAAACACAGCACCATATAGGAGGCCACCACAGCGAGCATTCCGGTTATCCACCATTTCTTACCGGGGGTGAGATTGCGGAACACTCCGACAGCATCACTTTTACCTCCGCGCCCCAAGGCGAACTCAGAGACCATCACAGGAACTCCGAGCAGAAACACACAGGCAATGTAAACGATGAGGAAGGCGGCTCCTCCGCCATTGGCAGCCTCGCCGGGGAAGCGCCAGATATTTCCGAGGCCGACCGCCGACCCGACAGTGGCAGCAATCAGACCAATCTTAGAACTAAAACTTACCTTATTTGTACTCATATCGGCAACAAAAGTAATAAATTTCAAAGAAACAGCCATAAAATATTTAATATTGCAGCTTTTGACAAAATTCCACAAGCAAAAAAGAGGCGAAAGAATTACAACAGGGTGACAGATGTCACGGGGCAGAAATGCAGCCGACATCGCAGCTTATTTGCATCCAATATAAATAAGCAAAAACTTAGCGCGAGGAATGTTCCTCACCCGATAGTTTTATTTCAAAGGTGTTCCACGGCAGAGAGGGTGTTGATAAAATATGTTAAGAGAGAAATGTTGCTTTTGCCATAATCAGCTATACAACAACTAAATATCTAAAATGTTGATAACTTTTTTCGAGCAACGGCCGCAAATCACTGAATTTCAATGCCCCAAAAACAAATCGGGAAATACAAACGAAAACGCACTTTTTTTTTGAAAAAAATTGCACGAATTTTGCCAGCGAAAGAAAAGACGAATCAATCAAGTTTACATTTCACACGCTGCCTTAAACGCACCTCAAAGGTAATGATATCTACGGAACTTGCATCGAAATGGGAAGAGTGCATGGCTATCTTCCGCGACAATATATCCCAGCCTCAGATCGAGGGCTGGTTCAACCCTATCACGCCGCTCTCGTTCAATGGAAAGCGGCTTGAACTGCATGTTCCGTCGCCCTATATCTACGAGCATCTGGAAACCCACTTCATCCATATAATGAAGCCGGTGATCAGACGCATCTTCGGCAACGACGTGGAGCTGTTTTACAGCTACAATGTAATCGGCAACGAAAAGCAGTCGGAAGTAAAGGTCAAGACCGACGGCAGCTCTCCTGCGGCACGCCCCAATCACACATCGACCAGCGTCAGCCCGCTCGACTTCGGCCCCAAGACTGAAGAGCTGCCGGAGATTGACTCGCAGCTCAATCCCCGCTACACATTTGACAACTACTGCGGAAGCGCCTGCAACAATCTCGCGCGCTCGATAGGTGAGGCTATCGCCAACGATCCGAACTGCAAGACGTTTAATCCGCTCTTTATCTTCGGTCCGTCGGGCGTGGGAAAGACCCACCTCATGCACGCCATAGGTATCGGCATAAAGGAACACACTCCTACCGCCAGAGTTCTCTACGTGACGGCACGCCTTTTTGAGAGCCAGTACACAGTGGCGACCCGCAACGGCAAGCACAACGAGTTCATACAGTTTTATCAGAGCATCGACTGCCTGATAATCGACGACATACAGGATCTGATGGGAAAGGAGAAAACACAAAACGCTTTCTTCCACATCTTCAATCATCTGCATCTCAACCACAAGCAGATAATCCTGTCGAGCGACTGCGCCCCCGCCGACATGCACGGGCTACCCGACCGCCTGCTCACCCGCTTCAAGTGGGGCATGACCGTGGAGCTCGAACGCCCTGACCTCGACCTGCGCATGCAGGTGCTCAAACTCCGCTCGGAGCAGGAGGGAATCAACCTGCCTACCGATGTAATGGAGTTTATCGCTCAGAATGTGACAGGGTCAATCCGCGAAATCGAGGGGATAATGGTGTCGGTGATGGCTCATGCCACTTTCCTGAGTCAAAGCATATCGGTGGGACTTGTCAAGAACATCATCAACCATGCTCCCGCCTCGGCTCACCGACAAATCAACTTCGAGATCATCACCCAGAATGTGAGCGGATATTACAAGATCGACCCGGAGCTCCTGTTCACCAAGACCCGCAAACGCGAGGTGTCGGATGCACGCCAGATGGTAATGTATCTCGCAAAGAAGCACATCAATCTCCCTTTCACCACGATAGGCGCCCGACTGTCGCGCACTCACGCCACTGTGCTCCACGGCTGCAAGTCGATTGAGGAGCGCCTGATGTTTGAGAAACAGCTTCAGGAGGATGTGGCCGCCATCGAGCAGACTTTTGTGTAAAGAAGCCCAATAACACATTAAAGATCAGTGCATCAGCGCTCTGCAAGCAACCAGCAATTAAGGCGGACGCACCATGGTGCGTCCCTACTCTGTGGCGGACGCTCATTGTGGGTGGAGGACTCGGAGAACGCTGAGGACTCGGAGTGGTGGGGATGTGTTGCACACTGATAATCAGGAGGACGCACGAGCCGTGCGTCCCTACTCTGTGGCAGATGCTCATTGTGGGTGGAGGACTCGGAGAATGCTGAGGACTCGGAGTGGTGGGGATGTGTTGTACACTGATAATCAGGAGGACGCACGAGCCGTGCGTCCCTACTCTATTGAAAAAACAATTACATAAGCGGGATGCGAGTGCGGGGAAATGTGAAAAATTATGATAAATGCGGGGATATGACGCTCTGCTTTTGTTAATTTTTCGGAATTATGTTATATTTGGCACATGAATGCGAACCTACGGGGCAATGCAATTTGTTTCAGTACAAAAGCTAATAATTAAAATATAACTAAAATGAACGTAGAAAGCATCGGCACTTGGGCCGGAATGGTATGGAAAGCTCTCAGCGAAGCTGACGTGCTCGGCATCAAGCAGCTCAAGAAAATGACCAAGCTCAAAGACAAGGAAGTCTTTGCTGCTATCGGCTGGCTTGCCCGCGAAAACAAAATCATGCTCCAGCCCTGTGAAAAAGACGAGAAGGAGATTCTGATCTCGCTCGTGCCTGAAAACTAAATGCCGGAACGCAGGGGGTGACACGTCTCCCCTACCCTTCGGTGTTTAATCAAACCTCTTTCTCCTCTCCGGCACGTCGAAGACCGAATCGGAGAGGATTTTATTGCTCATGCGGTCCGAACCGCGGCATAAGGCTGACGGCACGGGCGGCGTGACAGGAACATGACAGGACTGACACCGGGGATAGCATTGGCACACTTTGTGCATATCAATCTCCCGGAGGGCGGCTCTGCCGCCGAGTCAACTCCTAAAACATATATACAAATCACGACAATCAATCAACAAACAAAGATAAATACAAGATATCATGAAGGTTAATCCACTTTCCGATCGTGTGCTCATCAAGCCCACCCCCGCTGAGGAAGTAACAGTTTCCGGCATCATCATCCCCGACGCAGCTAAAGAGAAACCGCTCAACGGTACGGTTGTGGCAGTCGGTCAGGGCACCAAAGACGAGGCAATGGTAGTAAAAGAGGGCGACACCGTTCTCTACGGCAAGTTTGCCGGCACCGAGATCAAGATCGACGGCGAAATGCTGCTGATCATGCGCCAAAGCGACATCCTTGCTATCGTCGAGGAATAATCACACACGTTCACACACCAGAAAGAAAAAGATTTTGCAATCATGGCAAGAGAAATAAAATTTGATATCAAGGCTCGTGAAGAGCTCAAAAAAGGCGTCGACGCTCTCGCCGACGCAGTGAAGGTGACACTTGGCCCGAAAGGCCGTAATGTCATCATCGACAAGAAATTCGGTGCACCCCACATCACTAAGGACGGTGTGACCGTAGCACGCGAGATCGAGCTTGATGATGCGTTCCAGAACATGGGCGCACAGCTCGTGAAGGAGGTTGCATCGAAAACCGGCGACGACGCAGGCGACGGCACAACCACCGCTACCGTGCTGGCTCAGGCTATCATCACTGTCGGCCTCAAGAACGTGGCTGCCGGTGCCAACCCCATGGACATCAAGCGCGGTATCGACAAGGCCGTGGCTGTGGTAGTGAAAGGTATTGCCGCACAGAGCCAGGAAGTAGGCGACGACCTCAAGAAAATCGAAGACGTAGCCCGCATCTCGGCCAACAATGACGAGGCTATCGGCCGCCTTATCGCCGAGGCTATGGAGAAGGTGAAGAAGGAAGGCGTGATCACCGTTGACGAGGCCAAGGGCACGGAGACTTATGTCGACGTGGTCGAGGGTATGCAGTTTGACCGCGGCTACATCTCGCCCTACTTCGTGACCGACACCGAGAAGATGGAGTGCGTGATGGAGTCACCCTACATCCTCATCTACGACCGCAAGATCTCCAACCTGAAAGATCTTCTCCCCATCCTTGAGCAGATCGCCCAGAGCGGACGTCCGCTGCTGATCGTGGCTGACGACGTGGATCAGGAGGCTCTCGCAACTCTGGTTGTGAACCGTCTGCGCGGCTCGCTCAAGATCTGTGCCGTGAAGGCTCCCGGTTTCGGCGACCGCCGCAAGGCTATGCTTGAAGACATCGCTATCCTCACCGGCGGAACAGTCGTATCGGAAGAGAAGGGCATGAGCCTCGAGACTTCGGGTATCGACGTGCTCGGACGCGCTGAGAAGATTACCGTGAACAAGGACAACACTACCATCGTGAACGGCGCCGGCGACAAGGATGCTATCTCGGCTCGCATCGGCCAGATCAAGATACAGATGGAGAACACCGTGAGCGACTACGAGAAGGAGAAGCTCCAAGAGCGTCTCGCCAAACTCGCAGGTGGCGTGGCAGTGCTCCACATCGGTGCTCCCAGCGAGGTTGAGATGAAGGAGAAGAAAGATCGCGTGGATGACGCCCTGAGCGCAACCCGCGCCGCTATCTCGGAGGGTATCGTTCCCGGCGGTGGCGTGGCTTACATCCGCTGCGTTGCTGACCTCGAGGATCTCAAGGGTGAGACCGAGGACGAGACAACCGGTATCCACATCGTGAAGCGCGCCATCGAGGAGCCGCTCCGCCAGATCGTGGCCAACGCAGGCCTCGAGGGTGCAGTGGTAATCCAGAAGGTGAAGGAGGGCACAGCCGACTTCGGCTACAACGCACGCACCGGCAACTACGAGAATCTGCTCGCAGCCGGCGTGATCGATCCCGCCAAGGTGACCCGCGTGGCTCTCGAGAACGCAGCCTCGATCGCAGGCATGTTCCTGACCACAGAGTGCGTGATCGCCGACAAGAAGGAAGAGAAGCCTATTCCCCCGATGCCCGGTGGCGGCATGGGCGGCATGGGTGGCGGCATGGGAATGTAATTTTCCCCTGTACGCCCACAGATACAGACGGTGCGAGCCTCGCGGCCCGCACCGTTTTTTTGCTTTATATAAGAGCTGACGATCAGCAGCTATTGCAAGTCGCAGGGAAGCTACCGGGCGTCGTCGATCATCTTGCGGATGGTGGGATTGCCGTGGGTGAGCTTCTTCACGGTCAGGTCTTCGTTGGCGATCTCGTTGGCTTTCAGCAGTCGCTGCTCCGATGCCTCAAAGTTGGCCTTAATGTCGCGCAGAGCCTTGATCTGCCGCTCCAATGCGTCGATAGTCTTATCAATGCCTTCGGTAGCTGCAACAAATTTCTTGTGGGCAGCCGTGATGTTATTGTTGAACGATGTGCGGAACCGATTAAGCTTGTCTTCAAATTTGGCAAAATCCATCGACTGGGTGCGGGCGGCATCAAGCTCTTTCTGCAAGGCGTTGCGCTCGACAAATCCACGGCGTGCCCCTTCACTTATCAAGCGGAGGACGGGGAGGAAAAACTGCGGACGAATGACAATCATCTTGGGGTAACGATGGCTCTTGTCGACAATGCCGGCATCGTAAAGCTCATTGCCCTGCTCAAGCATCGAAACAAGCACGGCATACTCACACCCTTTGCGCTGACGATCCTTGTCGAGTTTTTCAAGAAAGTCGTCGTTGCGATGTTTGGCCGATGTGGTATCCATCTCGTTTTTCATCTCAAACATCACGGAAACGCACTCGACACCATCGATATAGTCGCGGAAAATAAAGTCGCCCTTGGAGTGCTCTACGGCCGTGTTGTCTTTCTCAAAGGTAGCATCGGGATAAAGCCCCATGCTCTGAGCCTGAGCAAACTGGATCGCACAATGCTGCTCAAGGGTCTCGCCTACCATCTTGGTGGAAAGGCGCATCTTAAAGTCCTTCAGGCGGTCGATCTCATCCTGCTTGTCCTGAAGTTGAAGTTTATGCTGCTCACGAAGCTGGCTCTCACGATTCTGTGCGGCAAGACGCCCCGACTCAACCTCGGCCTGCAACCTGACGATTTCCTGCTGCTTTTTCTGAACCTCAACACTGCCGTTGCTCCGCTCCTTGAGGATGGCAACGCGGTGCTCATTGTCCTTATTGGCTATATCGGCTTCCAGCTTGGAGATGATCCGATCTTTTTGAGTGACGGCATCAAACAGCTCCTTAGTCTTTTTGCTTTCAAGCTCGGAAAGCTCGGATTTCTTTGTGGCCTCATAGCCGGATATCACTCCGGTGAGACGGGTGATCTCATTGTGGAGCCGGCTCATTTCCTGATCCTTCTGCGAGAGCTTGCCTTCAAACGTTTTTTCGGCGGCAAGTTTTACCGACTGCTCCTGAATCCTGAACTGCTCACGGAGCTCCCGGACGCGACGATCAAGCTCATCGTTGAACTCGGACGAGCGCACCTGCTCGACTATAGCGGCGTAATCGTTTGCATCGACCTGAAATATTGTGCCGCACTTGGGGCATCGGAT
>CAYSKE010000005.1:0-20523 GCA_964431465.1 uncultured Muribaculaceae bacterium
ATAATGAAGGTAATAGGAATTAACGGAAGTGCCCGAAAAGACTGGAATACCGACACGCTGGTAAAGAAAGCTCTTGAGGGAGCAGCCGCAGCCGGAGCTGAAACTGAGATCATCGAACTATATGCCGAGCCAATCAAGGGATGCCTTGAGTGTTTCGCATGCAAACGTAAAGGCATAAATACAGGTGGACTATGTGCAATACGCGACAATCTCCGCCCTGTACTGGAGAAAGCACTCGCGGCTGATGCAATCGTAATAGGCTCTCCTAATTTCTTCGGCTATCCTTCAGGGATGGTACGTTCATTTATTGAGCGATTCCTTTATCCTCTGACCTCATATCAGGTGGAAAACGGACAAATCGTGAGAACTCTGGGTAAACGCATCATTCCGGCGGGATTGATATTTACTATGAACTCCAATGAAGATTACTATAATGCCGTGGGCTACAATGTGTCGCTTGGGATGACCAAAAACAATCTCGAGTTTATCCTCGGATATGCAGAGCAATACAACTCCTATGCCACACTCCAGTTCAAGGATTATTCCAAGATGAACGCCAGTCTTTTTAATGAAGAGGAGAGAATCGCCCGTCATGAAACTCAATTTCCCATCGATGAGCAAAAGTGCTTCGAAATGGGTAAGCGATTAGTCGACAAAGCAAAATCGCTCAATCAAGCCTCCGCTGACAATGACCGGTAATTAAAGCGGACGCACCATGCTACGTCCCTACAAGGTGGGGGATAACAGTTGTATAAGTTGGTAGATTGTTAGATAAGAAATATGCAGCGCCCATATCTGTCGTGATATGGGCGCTGTAAAAGTAGTATGCCTTCACTCGGGCATCGGCGTTCCTCTATTTCTGGAGGAATTTGAGAACCTGATCCTTGATCTGGATCATGCCGAGTTTCGACGGATGGTTGCTTTTCTTGTCAATATCGGTCAGCTCAATGAGTGGAACATTGAAGTGCTCGCATTCCGTGCGCACTGCTTCATTGATAGCGTCGCTCAGTCCGTTGTTGAGTATGAAATACACTTCAGTGCCGGGATAGCGTTTCTGCGCCTCACTCAGCAACTTGCCAAGTGCAGGGCGGAACTCATAGTAATGCCCGCGCGTGAGATTGCTGTAGACATACTCACCCATCGGCACTCCCGCCCAACTGTCGTTGGTGCCTCCGAAGATCAGGATAATGTCGGGCGAGCCGAGATTGGGGAGGCGGGTGATGAACGAGCGTGAAGCGTAGTCTTCGCCATTATAGCCTGTAAAGCTGATGGTTGCGCCGCTAAACGACTCGTTTTTGCCCAAGATGTAGCCACCTTCTGATATTAGCTGCCACCACCACGTCTGTGTCACATCATCGACGTCGGTGCGGTCACTGTTCTTCTTCTCGCTATACCAGAATGCGTTGTCCTGAGGTATGTATCCGCAGAATGTGGAATAGGAGTCGCCAAGGATCGAAACGACAGGTTTGGCTGCCTTTGTCGGGCTTTTGGCATCAACCGTGGGGCAGACAAAAGCGGTCAGGGCTAAAATGCAGAACAGCAGGCTCCGGCACTTAAACGTGTTTGACATCGCTCGTAGTTTTAGTTGTAATCTCAGAATTTCGCGTCAGAAGGCCGACGGCTTGAGGTTAAGACCGGTCTTCTCCTGTAGCCCGAAGAGCAGGTTCATGTTGTGGACTGCTGTGCCCGATGCACCTTTCAGCAGATTGTCGATGACCGAGGTGATCAGCAGCTTGTCGTCGATCTTCTCGAGGTGGAGTATGCACTTGTTGGTGTTCACCACATCCTTCAGGTCAGGCGACTTCGTGGTCACAAACGTGAAATTGTGGTCGGAGTAGTAGTCCTCATAGAGTTTCACGGCCTCGTCGATTTTCAGCGGACAGTCAAGATAGACGGCCGCCATGATGCCGCGGCTGAAGCATCCTCTCACAGGCAGGAAGTTGATATCCTTGTCAAAGCTGGTCTGGAGAGTTTTCAGCGACTGCTTTATTTCGGCAAGATGCTGATGCTTGAAAGGCTTGTAGATCGACACGTTGTCGTTGCGCCAGGAGTAGTGGGTGGTTGCACCCGGCTTCACTCCCGCGCCTGTGCTGCCGGTGATGGCTGTCACATGCACGTCGCTGTTGAGGAGCAGATTGCGGGCGAGCGGGAGCAGGGCGAGCTGGATTGCCGTGGCAAAACAGCCCGGATTGGCCACATATTTGGCACCGCGAACGATGCGCTTGCGGTTAAGTTCCGGCAACCCGTAGACAAAGTCGTGCGTCCCGTCCTCGATGCGGTAGTCGGTCGAGAGATCGACGATGCGCAGATCCTTGGGGATCGTGTCGCCGAACTGCTCCATCCACTTGCGGGTCTGCCCGTGGGGGGTGCAGAAAAACACCACATCCACCTTGTCGAGCGGAGTCTCCGAGGTGAAGTGCATCCCGTCGGCCTCACCTATCAGCCCCTGATGCACGTCGGAGATCGGATTACCCGCGTTGGAAGTCGAGTTGACCCATGTCAGCTCCACATCAGGATGATTGATAAGCAACCTGATAAGCTCACCGGCAGTATAGCCTGCGCCTCCTATGATTCCGGCTTTGATCATTTTGTCTCTCCTAAGTCGGCCTGGCCGTTGCGGCGCTGCACGTCGTGATAGATTTTCTGCTGGTTGCCGAGGATCTTGGTGAAGCCCTTTACATCGTCGGCTGTCCATGCGCGGCTGAGCTCGCCATATTCGCCGAACGAGGTCTTCATCAGGTCAAACGGGCTGTCGACACCCACGATCACATAGTGATAGGGCTTGAGGTCGATGATCACGCGGCCGGTCACATTGCGCTGCGACTCCAAGAGATAAGCCTCGATGTCGCGCATCACGGGCTCGAGATACTGCGCTTCGTGGAGGAACATTCCGTACCATGTGCCGAGCTGATCCTTCCAGTACTGCTGCCACTTCGTGAGAGTGTGCTTCTCAAGCACCTTGTGGGCGTTGATGATGAGCAGGGGAGCGGCAGCCTCGAAGCCTACACGCCCCTTGATGCCTATGATGGTGTCGCCCACGTGCATGTCGCGACCGATGGCATAAGGCCCTGCGAGAGCCTCTATGCGCTGGATTGCAGCCACCTTGTCGTCGAAACGCTCGCCGTTGACTGCCACGATCTCACCCTTCTCGAAGTCGATCGTCATCTGCGAGTTCTCTTTGGCGGTCATCTGGGTGGGATAAGCCTCCTCGGGGAGAGTCTGATCGCTGTGCAGGGTCTCCTTGCCCCCTACGCTTGTGCCCCACAGTCCCTTGTTGATCGAGTATTCGAGCTTCTTGAAATCGGCCTCCACGCCATGTTTCTTCAGATACTCGATCTCATACTCGCGCGTCAGGTTCATGTCGCGGGTCGGAGTGATGATCTCGATTTCGGGAGCCATGATCTCAAAAGTGAGGTCAAACCTTATCTGGTCGTTGCCTGCGCTGGTCGAGCCATGAGCCACGGCGTCAGCGCCGATCTTTTTGGCGTAATCGATGATTGCGAGAGCCTGGAAGATGCGCTCCGAGCTCACCGAAATAGGATAAGTGCCGTTGCGGAGCACGTTGCCCATGATCATGTACTTGATCGAACGGTCATAGTACTCGTGGGTGATATCCAGTGTTGCGTGCTCTTTGGCACCGAGAGCCAGAGCGCGCTCTTCGATCTTTTTAAGATCCTCGGCCGAGAATCCGCCGGTGTTGGCTATGGCTGTATAAACCTCATAACCGCAGTCTTCCGAGAGGTATTTTACTGCAAACGACGTGTCAAGGCCGCCGCTGAAGGCGAGCACTACTTTCCTTTTTTCCATGTGGCAAGGAGTTGTTCAAGTTCTTCTATGAGCTTTCCGTCGGGCACCTCGCTCTTGGCAGGGGCTTCCGCAGGGGCTTCGTTGTTAAATCGGTTGTCTGAATGGAATTTCTCGTCGGCGGGATCATAGAGCAGACCCACGCAGAGACACTTGTGGCCGCCGTTGCGCTGAAGTATGTCGTAGTTCACGCAGCTCTCGCATCCTTTCCAGAATGCGGCGTCATCGGTAAGCTGGTCAAACGTCACGGGGCGGTAACCGAGCTCCGAGTTCATCTTCATCACGGCTGCACCGGTGGTGAGCGAGAATATCTTTGCTGCCGGGAACATTTCGCGCGACAGCTGGAATATTCGTCGCTTGATGCGGGTCGCCAACCCGATTCCTCTGAATTTGTTAGCGACTATGAGACCTGAGTTGGCCACAAACTGCTTGTTGCTCCAGCTCTCGATATAGCTGAAACCTGCAAACTCACCCTCTTTGCTGAGGGCGATCACAGCCTTCCGCTCTCTCATTTTCTGACTGACGTATTCCGGTGATCTTTTCGCGATACCAGTTCCGCGTACTTTCGCCGCACGATTAATCGTGTCAAGAATTTCGTCAACGTATTTGATGTGCTCGTCTGAAGCAACAATAACCTCCACATCCTCTGCCCTGAGTTGCTCGGGCGACGATGAAGTGATGTCAACTACGTCGTTCATTTACGTTTATAAAGAAACTTTTTCTCGTTTAATAGATGATGATAACTACACTGAAAGCATCGGTTGCCACCGGCCGAAGATCATCTATCTGCCGACGCATCCCGATGCAATCACGCGCAAAGATACGAATAAAATCTTAAGTAGGTGACAATATTTATCTTTAATATGCTTGTTGTGCTATTTTTCTGACATAATTTTCAGCGTGAATAATAAAAAAGGGCGCACCCTCACGGCACGCCCGGTATATTCCTCCTGTCGAAGCCTCGGTTAAGGCATTTTCATGTCTGTGTTACGAGGATTGTTGTTGAGAGTGCATGTGCGCTCCTTTTCAAGTTTCGTGGTGTCCTTCTCGTGGTCGGCCATATTCACGGCTGCGCCGGGATAATCGCGCATAGCCTTGTCCATCTGTTCTTTCTTATTCATAGTGTAGTTGTGTTAGATTAATAAAGTCTTTGTAAGTAAAACAAGCTACCCCGGAAATATGTTTTGCCTTTCGGTCTACATTTTTCCGAGGTTGCCGTACCATGAAAAATAATGAGAATATCTTTTCTGTCAGTTCTCTTAATCAGTCTGGATCACAAGATAGTTGCTCTTGTCCCAGAAGCGGGCTGTGTTGGTTATTTTCAGCACCTTCTGCCCGTCCATATCCTCGATCTTATAGGAGTCGGCAGGTTGTTCGGTCATCACCTTGGCTTTGGTGCTGTGAAGCTCGATAGTGGTGAGGGTGCGTTTGTCGGCGCGGTGGAAGTAGGAGTTGTCGAAATCCTCAGGCAGAACCTTGGTCTTTCTCAGGAATCCCGTCTTGATTATATCATATTGTTTCAGCTCTTTCTTGCTTCCTATCGCGTAGTAGCAGATGTTGAGCTCGTCAGCGAGTTTCACATTCTCCTCCTCGGCCTGATCTTTGGCTTCGGTCACTGCGGCCACTGTGGTGCTGAGCGAGTCAACCTTCTCATTCAGGTCTGCGATTTTTATGTTGGCACTCGAGAGCTTTTCTCTGAGGTCGTTGATGGTACCCTCCTGATCGGCAATCTGTGCCTTGAGAGTCTCGATGGTCTTTTTAAGCGTCGAGTTGCTTGCGCCGCTCGATTTCAGCTTCTTTTCAAGCTCTTCCAGACGCTCGCGACGCTGCTGTAGTGTGGCTTGGATGGCGGCCATGTCGTTGCGTATCTGCTGGCGTTTCGACGGCGAGTCGCCGCGCAGTGTTGTCGGGTCGCCCAATATCTGCTCCAGCCCCTTTATCGACGCCATGTCGGTCGATATATCATTTATAAGCATCAGCAGTGAGTCCTGATTGGCGAGCGCGGTTTCAAGTGAATCGCGCAGGGCGGTAGTGCCGGAGTCGTTCACCTTGTTGTCTGCGCTCTTGCTCCCGCAACTCCATAGAGTGCCGGCTATGGCTATCGCTGCTGCTAACTGGCTTATATGCTTTAGTTTCATAAGTAAAACTGTTTTATGGAGTAATCACGCATTATCCGCTTGGCCGGCGGACTCTGCGGTATCTTTCCGGTATTTATTGGTGTGTACACGCTTCTCCTTTTTGGTTGCCGATGTGCATCCTCCTGTTACGATAACAATCTCTCCACGCGCTTGGTTCTCCTCAAAGTATTCTGCTAATGTGCCTAACGTGCCTCTCACGGTCGTGTCGTGCAGCTTTGAGATCTCACGGCTCACCGATGCCGGGCGGTCGGCTCCGCAGGCATCACGCAATTCTGCAAGAGTTCTTGCAAGCCGCAGCGGTGACTCATAGATGATGAAAGTCACAGCCGACGCTGCTAATTCAGCGAGCCTTGTGCTCCGCCCCTTCTTCACTGGCAGGAAACCTTCGAAGAGAAAGCGGTCGCAAGGTAATCCCGAGTTGACGAGTGCCGGAACGAATGCCGTGGGGCCCGGAAGGGTCTCAACTTCGATCCCGGCCGCCGCACACTCCCTGACGAGCATGAACCCCGGGTCAGATATGGCAGGTGTGCCGGCATCCGATACTAAAGCGATTGTCTCACCCCCCTTCAGGCGTTCGGTGACGCGCCCCACTGTGGAGTGTTCGTTGAACTTGTGGTGGCTCAACATCGGTGTGGTTATGCCAAAATGCTTCATCAGCGTTCCGCTTGTGCGAGTGTCCTCGGCAAGTATGAGGTCGCTTTGTTTCAGCACTTCGATGGCTCTCGGCGACATATCTCCGAGATTTCCCACCGGCGTAGGCACCACATAGAGTTTACCGGCCATTGGTGTAGTAAGGCGCGATTATCTCAAAGAAATAGCTCACCTCCTCGCTCTCGGGATCCATGCCCTGATCCTCCGTCAGATACCGCTTGGCATCGTCCAGCGTGGGCATTGTGGCGATTACGGCAAGGATAGCTTTCATGGCCGTGTCGCTGCCGCCAAACAGTTCGCGACGGAATCTGAAACGGTCATTGAGCGTAAACAGTTTGAGCATCTTGGCGCCCGCTTCCTCGCTTGCCTGTATCTCGGGGCGGTGCTTTTCTTGGGCAATAGCTTCCTCGGCGGCTGCGCTGTCGGCTTCATCCTCCTCGGCCTGTGCCTCGTCAAGCTCTGTCTGGCTCGGTATGTTTTCCTCCTTCACCTCATGCTTTACCTCCGGTTCGGGCATCGTGGGCGCACTCTCAGTGTAGATCTCGGTTTTCACCTCTGCGATAGGTTCGGTCGGAGTGGGCATTTCCTTTATCGTTGCGGTCTCCTTGACCTCTTCGACGATGGGCGCAGGAGCAGGCGCAGGAGTCGGTTTCACTGCCGGTGGAACAGGGGGGAGGGGAGCCTTCACCTCTTTAGGCTCGGATGCAGGAGCGGCTTTCGCCTTGATTTCACCGCTTTCAAGCATCTGCGCAAGTGTCCGCCCCTTATCGGCGAGCAGATTGCGTATGTGTGGAGCCATTGATTCCTGTCCGCGGTCACGCAGAAGCAGCAACAGACCCTCTATTTCGTAGGTCAGAGATATGAGCTTGTCGATTTCAGTATTCATAGTAGTTGGGGTTGCTTATGGTAATGTTTCAATTAAATAACGTTCTATAGCTTTGCGTAGTTGAGCGCGGGTGCAAAAGAAATTGTTGACCATCACCACTACGGTGTGGGTCGGTTTCCCTGCGCCGTTGAGCAGATAGCCTGCATACGACTGCACCCCTCCCATGCTGCCGCTCTTCACTGCGAGCCGCCCGGCAAGAGGACTGCCGACAAGAAATCTTTTCACCGTGCCCTCTTTCCCCGCTTTAGGAAACAGTGCGGCGTAGGTCGCTCCCTCTTCGCTGTTCGCCATGTATTTTAGCACATCGGCGATTTGTTTGGGCGATATGGCGTTTCCGCGCGCAAGCCCGCTTCCGTCAAGTATGCGGCTCCGGTCGAGGTTCACGCCGCGACCTTTCCATAGAGCTTTCTCCCGGGCCAGAGCGGTGTCGGCGGGAGCGTGGGGTGCTGTCGCTCTCAGGCATCCCTCGGCTATCAGGTTCACGCTTTTCTCCATCATCACCTTCATTATCTTTTCAAGCGGCTCCGACTGGTGGCTGTAGATCAGCAGCGTGTCAGGCTCGGTTTCCGCGCCGGCCTGCAGGGTGGTGTCTGGCTCGGCAAACGGGCTCGTCTCGCTCTGGTATGTCTCCTCCACACCGATGCTCTTGCGCCCGCACGCAGCGATGACTTCATCCACAAAGAAATCTCCCGGACTCGCTATGATGTAGTCGCTGGCGAAATAGTTGTCCATCCAGTTCACCGGAAACAGTCCGGCACCATAGCTTTCCGTTATATCCTCCACCTCCCAGCCCGGCACGACGCCGCCACCGTCGGGGAGCACCGATCCATCTATTTTCACCTCACCCTGTATGCGGTCTATACCAAGTTCGGTGAGCCGGTTGGCTATAATGTCGGGAATTGTGCCCGACGCATCGAAATCGCGTCCACCCATCGACGGGTCACCGCTACCGATTATTATCAGGTCACCCGTGCCGCTTTCAGGGTCTGTTCCGGTAACGATGAAATCAGTCTTGTATTGGAAATCCTTGCCAAGCGTGAGCAACGCGGTTGCAGCCGTCAGGCTCTTCAGTATGCTTGCCGGAGTGAGAGCCACGGCACTGTTGTGATCGGCCACGACCTCACCGGTTGCAAGATTTTCGATGTAGATGCCCACACTTGCCGCCTCACGCCCCGGAAACGTGATAGGTTTCGCGCCGTATGCCGCGACATGTGCCAGTAGTGCCGATATGCAAAGCGTGATGATGCCCTTTCTCATAGCTCGATAGTCATTCCTTCGTCGGCAGCGGTTATCTCCATCAGCTCCGCCCCCAGTTTCAGTGCCTCCTTCTCAGCCTCCTCTATGTGACACGACACACCCGGATAAGCCTTTGAATAATGCCCCATTACCAGCCGTTTGGCTCCAGCCGCAGCAGCCACGCGCGTCGCTTCGGCGGCCGTGGAGTGGAAGCGCGCTTTAGCTTTTTCCCTCTCCGTGTCGAGATAGGTCGTTTCGTGGTATATCACGTCGGTTCCGGCAAGCCGTTTATGCAGTTCAGGCATATAGATGGTGTCGGAGCAGTAGGCGTAGCTCGCTGCCGGATCGGCGGGAGTGGTCAGCATTTCGTTGCTGTACACCTTGCCGTCGGGAGCAGTGTAGTCAGCCCCCTCTTTTATCCCTTTCAGTTGCCACAGAGGTATCTGAAGCCATTTCACCATGTCGCCGCGCAGATGTCGCGGTTTCTGCGCTTCCTTGAATATGAATCCCGTGCAAGCCACGCGATGCTGGAGCGGGAAAGCCTCCACGGTCAGGGCTTTCTCCTCAAGCAGTATTCCACCCTTGGCGGGAATTGCTTTTATTTCAAGTTCGTAAGGGCGTTCGCGGCAGAACATGTCCATCGTTTCTTTAAGCCATTCCACCCCTTGCTCAGGCAGATGCACCGTCACTTTTCCCCCCTTGTCGTGAAGGGCGAGAGTCGAGAGCAGACCCGGCAGCCCGAAGAAATGATCTCCGTGGAGATGCGAGATAAATATATGCTCGAGCCGTGAGAATTTCAGCCCCATCCGGCGCATGCTCAGCTGAGCCCCTTCGCCGCAGTCGATCATGTAGAGCTTACCTCTGAATTCGACCACCTGACACGACGGCAGATGCCGTAGCGACGGCGTCGCCGAGCCCACTCCTAAGTAATGTATCTTGAAATCACTCATTGTCCGAACAGCTGCAGAAACCACTTTGCGATCATCACATAAATCACAAGCCCCACAATATCGTTGGAGATCTGTATGAAAGGACCGGTCGCGAGTGCAGGATTGATTTTCAGCTTCTCGAGCGTCAGCGGCACCACAGTGCCGAGCATGGTCGCAAACATCACCACTACAAACAGCGAGCACGCCACCGACAGCGTCACGCTTAGCTGCCCCGGAAGCATTATCAGGTTATAGGCGAGCATCACGCCCGAGATGATTGTGGCGTTAAGCAGTCCCACAAGCAGCTCCTTGCACAGTTGCTTTGAAAACTCCTTTACGTCGAGTGATCCGTTGGCAAGCGACTGAACCACGATTGCCGAAGCCTGCACCCCCACGTTACCTCCTGTGCCGCCGATGATCGGGATAAACAGCGCGAGAGCCGTCACGGCAGCGATCTGGTTCTCAAACACACCTAAGATCATCGACGCTGCGATACCCGAGCATACTCCGATGAGAAGCCACGGTATGCGCGCCTTGGTCTGCGACAGGATGGAGTCGTCGGCACTTACGTCGCTCGACAGACCGCTCGCCAGCTGATAGTCACGCTCCTGCGATTCACGCACCTGATCCATCACGTCATCCACCGTGATGCGCCCCACGAGGCGCCCGATAGAGTCGATCACAGGCATTGCCACGAGGTCATATTTCTCGAAGTCAAGAGCCACCTCGTCGATAGGCATGTCGGCTTTCACAGCCACGGGATCCTCGTCCATCACATGCTTGATCTTCGACACCGACGGGTGAGTGATAAGGGTCTTCAGCGGGAGGATACCTTTCAGGCGGTCTTCGTTGTCCACCACATACACGTAGTAGATCTCATCCATGTCCTCCGCCTGCATCCTCATCTGCTTGATGCACTCCGGCATACTCCAGTTCTCGTTGACCACGACCATTTCCGTACCCATTAGGCCGCCGGCCGTGTCCTCGTCATATTTCAGAAGATCTATGATGTCGCCCGCCTGTTCCACATCGTCGAGATGCGTCAGCACCTCGTCGCGGTCTTCTTCGTCAAGCTCTTGGATAAGGTCTACAGCCTCGTCAGAGTCGAGGTGCTCGATAAACTGGCGCGCGATCACCTCGGCGTCCATGTCGGCGAGAAGGCGTTTGCGGTCCTCCTCCTCGAGTTCCATCAGCACGTCGGCCGCGACCTCACCGTCAAGCAGGTTGAGCAGATATTCTGCCTCCTCGAGGTCAAGTTCGCCATAGAGCTCGGCGATGTCGGCCGGGTGCATGTCCTCAAGCACCTTACGGGCTTCGTCGTCGTTGTGCGAGGCTATTATCTCGCGCAGATGTTTCAGGTATTCGTCTGAAAACTCTTTCATGCCATTTATTTTCCCCCGTTTTCCTTTTTTCTACTTAGGGTATGGTCAATTCTCAGTGAGTTTGCGTGTGAGCTCTATGAACTCCGCCACGCTGAGTTGCTCGGGGCGTTTTTGTAGCATCGCTTCCCACTCTTCGCCGAGTGTCTGCCCCGGTTTGAGCAGCGGCTTCACCGAGTTGCGCAAAGTCTTCCTGCGCTGGGCAAATGTCGTTTTCACCACATTCTTAAAAGCCTGTTCGTCACACCCGAGATCAGTCACGTCATTGCGCTTCATCTTTATCACGCCCGACTTCACTTTAGGCATCGGGTTGAACACCGTTTCATCCACTGTGAAAAGATATTCAACGTCATACCATGCCTGAAGCAGCACGCTCAGTATCCCGCGCGCTTTTGTCCCGGCGGAAGCGGCAAGCCTTTCTGCCACCTCCTTCTGGAGCATTCCCGTGCACTCTTTCACGATGTCTTTGTAGTCGAGCACATGGAAAAATATCTGCGACGAGATATTGTAAGGGTAATTACCCGTTACGGCAAGATCTCTCCCTCCGAAAAGCTCTCTCAGGTCAAGTTTCAGGAAATCCTGCTCCAAGATGCGTTCCGGAGCCAGATTTTTCATGTGCGACTTGAGCCATGCGATGCTTTCAGTGTCCACTTCCGCCACGGTCAGGTCATGCCCTTTGGCAAGCAGCCATTTGGTCAGCACCCCCATGCCGGGCCCCACTTCCACTACCGGCAGATCCGGGCAGTCGTCAAGAGTTGCAGCTATGCGTTCTGCTATGCTTTCATCGGTCAGGAAGTGCTGTCCGAGAGCTTTTTTCGGTTTTACACTCTTCATTGCCATCAGCAATAAGTTTTCATTGGTGGATAAAAGGCATCGGCGATATGCTCCAGATGCGCCTCCCCGTCGTCGCCCGGTGTGATTAATATCAGGTCAAACTGTGCCTCGAAGTTCAGGCTGTACTGTTGCATGTAGCCGTTGGCAGAGTTCACCATATTTCTCATCTTCTTTGGAGTGATCGCCTCGATCGGGTCGATGAATGTCGAAGTGCGCGTCTTCACCTCTACAAACACGATCCTTGCTCCCTTGCGGGCAACGATATCAAGCTCCAGATGGTTGAGCCGCCAGTTGCGTTCAACTATGTCATAGCCGTGAGCTACGAGGTAGTTCACGGCCATGTCTTCTCCTTTGATGCCTGTATCGTTGTGCGATGCCATTGATCTGGTTTATTGTCGTGAGGGTGTTGCCCGAGCTATTTTAGTCTGATTTCTTGGCTCGGCCGCATCCTCTCTCTCTTAATTCTTGGTGTTATCCGTTATCTGGATTTCGTCGATGAGTGCGTGATTGGTCTTGATATTCATGTTCTCATCTTCAGGCAGCATCTTCACCTCGATCTTGTGAGTGCCTTTGGTTAGATTCACCTTCAACCGGTTTGTCAGTCCCCAGTCGTTCCAGTTGCCGCTTCCGCGGTGAGGCATGACCACTGTGCCCACCTTCTTGCCGTCGACCAGCACCGACCTGATCGCACATTTATTCTCCGTGTTCACAGGACCGTTGCCGTTGGCGTAGCGCAAGGCGATCACATGCTCCCCATCTTTGTCTGCCGTGTATTCCACGCTCACCGGAGCCGACTTGTGGTCTGTCTCCACAAATCCGTTTCCGCGATACCCCTTGATGTCATCTTTAGGCTGATACGACACTTCGGTCGATGCGAGGCGTGTCGTCTCGTTGGCGGGCTGCAGCTTCGTGACGGGGCGGTTGCTTTTCGGCTCCGAGGCAAATGACTCCGTGCCGTTACCGGCCACGGTGATCACCTGATATTCGCCCGGCTCTCCGGCGTCAAACGTCGTTTCGCGTGTCTCGGCAATCCGCTTTCCATCCTTCACCACAATGTAGTGATCGCTGTATTCGATAGGATTCCATGCAAGCGTCGTTCCGTTGTCATCGAGCCATGCGATAGGAGTGATCGGAGCTTTCTCATTACCCTTGTGATTCACCGCCATGCTCTTGAACGGCCTGTTGGCCATCTTTATCTCGATCACGTTATTTGCTTTGAGATCTTTGGCAGCCACGTAGGGTGAGTGTGCCTTGCCGTTCAGTGTCAGTGAGGCTATTGAGTCGCCCCAGCCGCTGATGCTTATGTCAATCGTCTTACCGCGGTAGGGGTAGCCGCTAAGGGTGCGGTCAGCTTCCAGAGCTTCCGGGATTACCGGGCGGAACACTATTCCGTCTTTCTCAGGCGTGATGCCGAAAAGGATGCGGTTTGTGATAGCGAGATTGCCCGAGAGCGACCAAAGCATGTTCGACGAGTTGAGCTCCGTGGCGATGTCGCCGTTGTCGAGCACGAAATTCTCCTTGTTGGTTGCAAATAAAGCTGCCGGACGGTACACGCTTCCTATCGCTTCAAGAAGTCCCTGCTCATTACCCGCCTTGGCATTGGCGAGTGCCCAGTATGATGCCACGAAAGGCCAGAGGGCGTTGTTGTGATAAGAGGGCTGATCCTTGATCTGCGGGTAGAATATCGCTACTCCATATGGGGTCGTCGGGTTGTTTTCAGTGATTGAGGCAGCTTGTTGAGGGCTTGCCACGTCAAAGAGTATCGACAGTGCCAGTCCGAGAGTCTCGGCGCGGGGGTTGATTATGGGATTCTCGCGGCCGTAGGTGTACATTGCGTAATACCCCTTCTCAGGCATCCACAGCACTTTGTTGATATTCTCCGCCAGCGTCTCTGCTTGTGTGGCATACTGCATCGAAAGCTGCTTCTTTCCCAAGAGCATTGCCATTTCCGAGGCGGCTTGAAGGGCGGCTACATGCACCACCGAAGTGCCGAGAGCTTCGCTGCGGTAGATGTCGGCGGTCTGCATCCAGCGCGGATAGCTCTGCTCGCGCCAGTCGATAAACGACGTTTCACCCATGATCAGGCCGTCAGGGCCCAGAGTTGTTTTCGCATCATCGGCAAGCGATTTCTCCACAACCGGGAAAATCTGCTCGATCCAGCTCTTGTCGCCGGTAGCCTTGTAGAGCTCCCATGCTGCCACAACCCATATCATGCGGTCGGTGCTCACCGGCCATGCGCCTCCCGAGCCGGTGTCCTGTATGATGCGTCCGTCGGGAGTGATTTTTTTCAGAAGCGAGATGCGCGCGGCTTCAGGCTGAAGCTGAGCCATCGACAGGATGATGGAGTAGCTCACGTCGCGCGTCCACACACCGCTCCACTCCTTGCCGGTGCGCAGGGTCGTGTCGGGCTCCACGGCATTGACCATCTCGTCGAGCCCCATGTTGTAGATCGCGCGGTGCAGCCGGCTTCCACCTTCAAGTTTCGGATACCCCGATATGTCGTTTTTCAGATTCCATTCAGCCGACACCGGCATGTAGTAGCCCGGCTGTGCCTTGTAGGTCGACACGATCTTCGTGTCGCTCGGAGCGAAAGCGTTGTACTCACCCTGCGAGATGGTGTCATCGTGCCATGTGTAGGCTCGTGTCTCCACCACCACGCCTTGATTTTGTGCATTCGCCGTCATTCCCGCCATTAGGGCGAGACCTGAAATTATTATCGAGAAACCTTTGTTCATGGATCGAGATATGAGATGATATGCTTCGTTCCTCAAAGGTAAGATAAAAATTCAGTTAATCCATGTGTTAAATGACACTTTTTAGACCTTAGAACGGATAACCGATTGCCAGATGGAATGCAAGCGATTTCCAGAACGACGGCATGTTGAAATATCCACGTTCACCGGTGTTGTAGGGAGCGTGCAGCCCTATGCCGAGATCGCCGCGTATCACAAACATCGAGATGTCAACGCGCAGTCCCGCGCCCGTGCCGAGTGCGATATCCTTCAGGAATGTCTTGGCTTTAAGCTGACCGCCCGGACGGTCGGGGTCATTTTTCAGCAGCCAGATGTTGCCTGAGTCAAGAAAGACTGCCCCGTGGAGGATGCCGACGATGGGGAAGCGGTATTCAAGATTCGCTTCGAGTTTGAAAGTACCTGTCTGGTCGAAATAGCCGTTGACAAGTCCGCTCGGAGCGCGGTAGCTGCCCGGGCCGAGCGACCTCACTGTGAATGCGCGTATCGAGTTGGCGCCGCCGATATAGAACTGCTCAGAATAAGGTACTTGCGATGAGTTGCCGTAGGCATGAGCCGCGCCGATGAGGAAGCGCCCCACAAGCCAGTCGTTGTTCCTCACGCGATGGCTGTAGACCACCTGCGACGTGAGTTTCACAAACTGCGAGAACGGTGTGCCAAACAGCTTCTTCTCCCCGTTACCCTTCCAGCCGAGCAGACCCCACACTCCCGAGAAGATGTTGCCGGCTTCCTGCACCGTCACGTAATAATTGATTGCCTGATTCCTGTCTATGGCGCGGTCATACATGAACGTGTAAGCGATCTGCGGTATAAACTGGCTCCTGAAGCTCAGGGCTATGGCCGGATTCTGCTCGCATATCGAGTCAAAGACCTCGGTGGTGTGCATCAGCTTCGTGTAAGTCAGTTTGAACAGGGTCAGAGTGTTCTTCACATATCGCGATGCCTGCCAGTCATAGCTGAAACTTGAGTTGAAGCGTGCCAGCTTGAAGTAATGCGGGCGGTTAAGAGCGTCGGCGCCTATCGATATGCGGGTCCAGTTCAGCTGGTTGCGTCGGCTGCGGGGGATAAATTTCGGTGCAAGCAGTCTCGGGAAGGCGAGCGACGTGTTGATGCCGAGCTCGTATGAGTTGAATATCGAGTTGTTTGCCGCGCCGTCATGTCCCGTCTGCCACTCGTAGGTTGCGTTCACGTTCACCGACAGTTGTTCGCCGCCGCCGAATATGTTGCGGTTCGTCACCCCGGCGATAATTCCCGGACCTATGTAGCTGTTCGACTTCGACGAGGCGTTCACCTCAAGCGAGGCCTCGATCGGAGCGTCAAAGGTCAGATTCACCAGCACATCGAGTTTCGGCACTGAGTCATGCGATATCGTGTCGCGGTGAACGGTGATGTCTATCTGGTTGAATATGCCTAATCGTGAAAAATAATTCTGCGTCCGGTTCATGCTCCTCACCGTGAATACCGATCCTTTCCGCATAGCCACACACTCGTCTATCACCGCCCTGCGCAGTCGCGACGGCATCATCTGTATCAGCGTGGCCTTTCTCAGTTTCACGGTATCGGGAGTGCCATACCCCTTGTTTCGGTTGGCGATCACCGTGACATTGCCGGTGCGGTATTGATCGAGCACGAAATCAGGTATATTCTTTGCGATCGATAGCCGCATCGCTATCTTTCCACGGTGCTGCAGGCTGTCGGCAAGATATTCAAGAAATTCCGGACGGAAGAAATAGTAGCCTCGGTCGCGCACTTCGTTCACGATGCGGTTGCGCACAACCGACAGTGAATCCGTGCTGTAGCGGGTACCCGGCTGTAGATATGGGTCAGCTTTGGCAATAGAGTCGATCAGAGCATATAGCTTCACACTGTCAGGCAGATACTCGATCGTGTCGATAGGGTAGTAGTCGCCCGGGTCAATTTCGTAGGTGATTGTAGCTTTCTTTGGATTCTTTGCATAATTCAGCTTGTAATTGGCCGAACCTCTGAAATATCCGTTGTTGTCAAGAATCTCGTCGATCATCTTTACCCTCACCTCGGGGCGAACGTCAGAGATCAGCACAGGCTCTTTCACGAGCTTGTTGTAAAGCCATCCTTTCAGTCCCTTTGCGTCAGGATTCCAGTTGTTGTAAACCCACAGGCCGAGTGGAAACGGATACCTGATCGAGGGTGAGACAAGACAGTTGTTAGGAGCCACGTTCACTGTCTGCGCAACCTGTTCCTCAAGTCCGGCAGGCACAGGCACACCCTTTTTCTTGTTCTCCTTAGGGGTGTACTTCACCTCTTTGACGCCGGTGTAGAGCACCTCACCCTCAGGGATGCGCCGTGTAGTCGAGCAACCCGCTGCGAGCATTGCCGCCAGCGTCCCGAAAATTATCAGTGTCTTTTGTGTGATATTCATTCCTTGCTCGATTTTTCTTTTTCAACCTGCTCGGCTTGTGCTTGGCGTTGCGCTTCCGCTTGTGCCTTGCGCTCCTCTTCAAGCCGTTTCATCTCTCTCTTGTAACGCTTCCGCATAAACCAGAACATCTGTCCCAGCGTGGTCATGCGTTTCCTGTAGGTCAGACCCACACCCGTCTGCGTCACCTCACCTTCAAGTATGCTCTCATATCCCGTGTGTCGGAATAGCTTGAGGGTCATTGTGCCCGATTTGTTTATGATATACTCAAAAGCTATGTCGTTTATCAGGTTTTGTGAGAAGTTCTCATCAGTGTCGGCATCGGTGGAGTAGTTGCCGCCGACGATTATCTTGAAGCGGTCATCAAAGAGCGACTTCGACACGCGGTAGCTGTAGCTTGTCGTCTGCGATGTCGACCCGTCGACTGTTGAGTCATACTGGTTTACGCCGAAACTCAGATCCACACCCTTGATGTTGTTGGCGGCCCATGAGTTCAGTTGCGACTCGAGGAAGCTGTAGAGCGCGTTGCCGCCGATGTTGGATGTCGCTGTGGTTCCGGGACCCGTGTACATGTTGGTGATCAGCAGATTCATGGCTGCCGATGCCCGCTGCTCGGGGCTCATCGACGATAGCTCGTTCTCGACCGTGATGTCATCTTTGGTCGAGAGGTCAAACTTCACGTCCATCTGTTCGAGCGTACCCGTGACGGCAAGACCCACATTGAAGTAGATCAGGCGAGAGGCTTGACCCGACTGCGACACATTGGCTTTCACGTTGTCCACAGCCTTGATGTTGAGTATCGGATTCATCATGTCGCCGTTGAATGCTACATAGCTTCCCTCCTGGAAGTTAAACATCTTTTCGCCCATCAGCGGGGGAGTGTAGCGGGCGTAGCCTGAGTTGATGTTTATGCGCCCTGTCACATGCTGTGCGCCCATCAGATCCATCGTGTAGTCCAGATTGCCCTGAGGCTGTAGCGATACGCGGTTCTTTCCGTCGCCCGATAGATACACCTGCAACGTTGCACCCGGCTGAATCTGCAGGTTGGCGTCGATGCCGAGAAGCATTCCGGTCGGTTTGATCGAGTCGGCCTGCTCCACCTGAGTCGTGTCGGCGAAGTTCACAAACTTCACTATGTCCGACTGGCTTCGCGACGATAGCGTCTGCGTGGCGTCAGTCAGGATATACGTCACATTGGTCGTTCTGAGCACATTCACATCGGCGTTTACTCGCATCATCGTCATGTTTCCTTTGGCGGTGGCATTGAAATCAACAAATGCTTTGCCAAACACCTCGGCACCTCCGCGGGCGCGGTTAGTGCCCACAAGCTGCATGTTCTGTGCGTTCATGCTGAGGTTGATCTCCGGATTGACCATGTTGTGCATGTTCACTATGCCGTCGATTATGAGCGGGTTCTCGTTGGCACCCATGATCGGGAATTTATCGAATACCACGAGACCGCTGTCGACTTCGATGCTGTCGTTGCCCAGAGTGTAATCGCTGCCGAGCATGTTCACCTTCACCTTTGCGTTGTCAAATGCTACAAAGCCGTTGAAGTCAGGCGACGTGAGCGAGCCGGTCACCTTCATGTCGCCGTCGAGGTGTCCCGAGAGCTGCAGCCCGGCATCACTCATGAAGGGATTGGCGACATTGAGCGGGAAGCTGTCTACGCGCAGGTCGAGCATAAACGGTTCGACCGCGGCGGTGTCGTTTATGTGGCCGTTCACAAGGATTGCAGGCGTTTCATCCACATCCAGCTCTCCGCGCGCTCTCAGATAGCCGCGGGGCATCGTCTCGATATTGGCGTTCAGGGCGAAATCACCCACGCGCCCCTTGCCGTAGAAAAATTCAGTGAGATTCACGTCGGCATTGCCGTTGATGGTGTCGCCGCGGTGAAATAGCGATACGTCACCCGAGACCTTACCTCTGATCGGCGGAGCGTAGGGGCTTAATGCGATCCAGTCTTGCAGCAGTATATCCTTGACTGAAAGATTTATGGTTTTCTTCTCTCCCAGTGAGTCGCTGCCGGCTTTAGTGTAGAGATGCACGGCACTCACGTCGTTCGACAGCGAAAGATTGGCGTTAAGAACCTTCTTTGCGAAATCAACGCTGATGAAGTTGTCGGTGTTGAGAGTCCACGGTTTGTAGCCGATGGTAGGGTGCTCAGGCGTGAAGTGAACCGACACGATGCTGTCGCGCCAATCCATGTTAAGGCCGAACTGATAACCCGTCTGCTCCTTGAAATCCTTTTGGCGGAACTCTGCCCAAAGCGACGTCGGTTCAATCATTCCTTTCAGGGTCACATCGGCCCAGTTGCCGGGCGACTCGGGATTGTTGTTGAGCTTGGCCTTGAAGTTAAGTGTGTCGATATTTTGCCACATCCCTATCTCCAGCGTGTCGACGATGGTCGACGGAGTCACATATCCGGTCAGGAGGCCGTCCATGTTCAGCGACGAGTCATTCGACAGTGTCATGTCAAGTGATTTCAGCGTCGTCCCATGCTTGCTCAGGAAAGCCGTGATAAGATTCTTAGGCCCGACAGTCAGGGTTGTTGTAAACGGAGGCAGGCACTTGGCGATGCTGTCGAGTGCGATCCGCTGCTGCACTATCGACGAGTCAGCGATTGCAGCCGACTTTGAAATCCTGCTCATGAGTGAGTCGAGACCGAGCGGGCTTCTAAGGCTTAGCTTGAGATCCTGATTGCTCAGCGACGCGGTTGTCTGCTCAGCGAGAGCGTTAAAAGTAATTCCGATATTCTTAGTCCCGAATGTGTTGTCATTCATCACCACGTCGAGATTCGGCACATTGAGCTGAGCGTCGATCAGCATTGAATCAAGGTTGAAATCGGCGTTGCCGTTGAAGTCAAACTTGCCCCCCATGGGAGTGTCCGACATATTGAGCTTCTTCAGGTCGAGATCCTTGACCGAGCCGTTGAAACTCCATGCGTAATCGGGGCCTGCGACATTCCCTTTGGCGTCGAGTGTGATATTGGCGCCCGCCACAGGAGAGTTCAGCAGCAGCGTGGCTTCCCCGTCTGAGATCACTATATTCCCGTTGATGTTGCGGTATATCACCTTGTTGTACTCCAGATGACGGAGCTCGATATCCCCTTTGAGTTCTGCATCTTTGGCAAGGGGATTGAATTTCTTACCGCTCGCCTTCACCGATGCCGAGAGATCACGCAGTCCTGAGGTAGGCATGAATGCCTGAACAGGGAAACGGTCGGCACTTATTTCAGCACTATATCGCTCCGGCCCCATTGTCACGTTACCGTCAAGTGCGATAGCACCGCTGTCCGACACCACTTTCACGTTCGATGCGATGAAGCCGCGGTTCATTCTCACGTTGCCGCGCACACTCAGCGGATGAAGTTCTATCCCTTTTCCGAGTTTTGCCTCTACAACCGACGGCTTTATGAGCCGCGTGTTCATGAGTCGTCCGTTCAGGCTCAGGTTACCGGTTATTGCATCGAAACCTTTGTCAAAACCGGCGGCATTGCCGCTTGCCTCGATCTGAAGCAG
>CAYSKE010000005.1:20623-21929 GCA_964431465.1 uncultured Muribaculaceae bacterium
CGTTAGCGTTTATCTCCGAGGCATTGGTGTTGATGGTCATCTCTTTCACCGACATTACCTCATTGGCGATCTCAAACAATCCCTTTGCGTCGAGTTTCAGACCGCATCTTTCGGTAGCCGCAAGTTTCCTCAGCGGCACTCTGATCGATGCGCCACGGTTGTAGAATGAGTCCACATCGATAGCTATGTCGGTCGCCTCGATATAGTTCATGTCAAATCCCTTGGCAGCCGTTGCGCCATTCACGGCATAGCGTGCTTTGTCGCCTCTGAGCCCTACTTTGGTTGCTCTCACTGTCCACATCAGGGAGTCAGGCGTTACAGCTGTTTCTGTTGTGGTAGCGGTTGAATCTGCCGGTAGGGGAGTATAGATATACGCAGCGTCAACTCCCGTTACGTTAAGGGAGTAGGCCTCGATATTTCTCTCTCCTAAATTCACATGCCCTTTTTCAAGCACCATGTCGCCCACTGTAGCCGTCAGCGTGTCGATGGTGGCTGGCATCTGCATGAAATACTTTAGATTCTTTATTTCAAGCCGTTTTGCCACAATATCAAGTGGAGTGCTTTGAGTCGTGGTGTCAGTTGCGGTTGTGTCGCTCGAAGCGATAAGAAGCGTCACATCGCCTCCGTCGATCATTCCGTCGTCTATCCCTACGTCACCGCTTTTCAGTCCGTAGTTTATCCCCTTCACATCCAGCTTGTCTACTATGGCATTCATGTAGAGAGCCGAGTCGGGAGTACCCATCCTGAACTTCACATCCGCTACATTGATGCCGCTGGACTCGATATTGCCGGAAATGAGAGGAATAATCGATACTCCTCCTTTGATTTTTCCAACTTCAATATCCATATCGCCGGGAAGTGACGCCTTTATCCTCTCTCCGCTCAGGCGCGCCGGAAAGCTGAGTCGCAGCCGGTCAAACTCTATGTGCATGCCGCTCTCCCCTTTATTGAGGGTATTGGTCACTTTATTGAACACAAAATCCTGAACGGGAGGAATGTAGATGCCTGCGACTATGAGGGCTATGAAAATGACGATTCCTGCTATGAGCCACAGCAGTATGCGCATGAGTTTTTGCAATGTCTTTTTCATATCAGTTATAGTACCCTCGTTTTCAAGTCAGTTTGACCGTGTGTTCTTTAACGTTGTAAAAGCATCTTTAACTTAATAACAAAAAAAAACTTAATGAGTTTACTGAAGTGATTTAAACTTATGACAAATTAAGATTTATGACTGATTCGGTAACCATTAAGCTAATTTATATCTCTTATATTCATTACTTTGTAGGGACGTACCATGGTGCGTCCG
>CAYSKE010000005.1:22029-29267 GCA_964431465.1 uncultured Muribaculaceae bacterium
TCATTAAATCGCCTCAATATGTTTGTATAGATTGCGGAAATCGCTCTTGCGCCCGAAACAGAGCAGTTGATCTCCCTCGATTACAGTAGCTTCTGCATCGGTAATGTCAATAGGTTCCGTCTCTTCCACTTTAAGCCCTATGAGGTTGGTCTTTTGTTTTGGGCGTGTAGCGGCGATGAGCTTCAGGCCATAAAGTCCCTCTTCGGCAATCTTGACGTATGCGCTACCGGTGAGGAACTGTGGAGCGTCAAACCGCATCACGTAGCTTTCACTGTCGACTTGCATTGATTTCACCTGACTGCCGAGACCGAGTTCGCTCACGAGATCACTGGCAGCCCGCTGTTCTGGCTTGAGGATGCGTTGCACATGCAGCCCCTCGAGTATTGACTGATGCAACTGATCGATGGCGCGGGCATAGATGCACTTCACTCCATGCTTCTTCAATATGGCCACCGTCTTGATGCTTGCCCCGAAATTCTCCCCGATGGCCACTATCGCGATGTCTATGTTTTTAAGTGGCAACACTCCCAGTGAGGTCTCGTCGGTTGAGTCAATGATATATGCCGTTGAAACATATTCTTTTATCGCTTCAACATTAGCCGGTCTGATGTCGGCACCGATCACTTCGGCTCCCATGTCCGTAAGGTCTGTTGCAAGATTGGAGCCATAAATCCCCAGACCGATTATTAGATACCTCATCAGCTGATTATTATATTGTCGTATGGATAAATCTGTGCGTCATTTCTTTCACCGTTGCCGAGAGCCGACAGCAATGATATGATACCGACACGGCCGATAAACATTGCGCTGCATATCACGATTTTAGAGGCGATGGAGAGGTCTGCTGTTATGCCGAGCGACGACCCGACGGTGAACAGTGCCGATACCGTCTCAAATATAACCGCTTTTGCGGGTAGTGTCGGTTCAAGCCAAAGCATCACGGCAGCATAGAGCGCAAACGATAGTATTGAGATGCCCACCACAGCGTTAGCTCTTCTCACTGAGCCGATCGAGATAGTGCGGTCAAAGGCGGTCACATGTTTCTTCCCTAAGATTATTGATTTGAGATTCAGTATCATCACGGCGAAAGTGTTTACTTTTATACCGCCGGCGGTCGATTGCGAAGCACCTCCTATCCACATCAGAAACATCATCAGCAGTATAGTCACGGGCATGAACTGCGCAGGATTCACCGAACTGAACCCTGAACTGCGTGGAACGCTTGAGTTGAAAAATGCTTGTGCGATTTTATGCCACAGCGACATTCCGCGCAATGTATTGTTCCATTCGAGTATTAGAAACAGCACCACAGTTACCAGCACGATAATGCCGGAGGCGGCAAGCACTATTTTAGTGTTCACGTCGTAGATGTGGATGCGTCGGTGATTCTCTTTTCTACCTGTCAGTTTAGCGTAGATGCGTCTCAGGTAAGAGCGGAGTATGTCCTTGAAATTCACAAGTGTCGGAAAACCGATACCACCGGCAAACACAAGTATCGTTGTCACGATGTATATGCTTTGGTTCGACGACATTAGCGACGGGGTGCCGAGTCCTCCCTCTACCCACGTGAAACCGGCGTTGCAGAATGCCGAAAGTGATTGGAAACCTGAGAAGATCAGCTTGTCCTGCAATGAAGTGAGTGGAAAATTGTCGGGAAGTGAAAGATATATCCCCACTGCCCCTATAATTTCGATCGTGACGGTAAACGTAAAGATATACAGCAGTGTAGGCAGCAGTGCGTTGGCCGTTTTGCTGTAAACCATATCCTTTACCATCAGCTGTGAATAAATCGAGTTGTTGCCGCTGAAAAACAAGGCGAAGAAACTTGTAAATGTCATAACCCCTAACGCACCTATCTGGAGCAGGATTGACAATACCAGAATGCCGAATGGAGTGAACACCTGAGCCACATCTACAGTCGTCAGTCCTGTGATGCACACGGCGCTTGTCGATACAAAAAGCGCGTCAATATAATTCATCCCTCCTGCTACGGTACATCTCGGCAACATGAGCATGAGCGAGCCGATGATTATGAAGAAAAGAAAGCTCGCCGACAGTAGGAGTGATGGGTTGGTGCGACGCCCCACAGCCTTGAGCAGTCCGTATGACACCTCAAGAAGCGAGTAGACCGTGAGAACGCCGAAAAGAAAAATATGATTACCGATGATCTTTCCGATAAGTGGCAGCTGTCCACCGGGATATATTATGGGGATAAGAGTGACGAGGACGAGAATGTCCATTGTCCACTTTATCGGCTGATTACTTTTCTTTGTATCGCCGAAAAGTAGTAGAAGATTATAGAGGATGTTAATGCCAAATACACATTGGCACAAGTGGATAAGATGCAGCAGCGTATTCTGCACCGAGACCGGATGATGGAATCCTTGATACAACACGATGAGCACAAGGCATCCCACGGCCATGATGAAGTTGACCGTTTCGCCTATGCGGCCTATGCGCCGCAGCGGCTCCAGAAAGCGGGTTCTGAAGCGTCGGAAACGGTTGATTATCACCTTGCGTAGTGCCGATGTCCTTATGCCTATGTTACTCATTATAGGTATAACGGCGTTTAGGGGCTTTTGTTGACCGACTTATGCGCTTTCTCTCATAGACTTGGCACCTCAAGCCATTCACATTCGGGATGGTGGCGCGCAATATATCTTTGCAGAAATCCTTTTGTGTCGGGCACTATTACCTCATCTTCGTCAAAATGAGTATTATAAAGCAGTTGGCTGACGGAGATGCCGCGGTGGGCGAGTGCTTCGAGCGAAAGCACCGTGTGGCTTATTGAGCCGAGTATTCCGTTTGTTACCAATGCTACCGGTAGTTTTCTGCTCTGTGGATAGTCAATCGTAAGGAAATCGTCGGTAATCGGCACCATCAGTCCCCCCGCACCCTCTACAAGCACTACATCATATCTTTCCGAGAGAGTCCTTACTGCTGTGTCGATAGCCTGAAGATCAATCTCTCTCTCATCAAGTTCAGCTGCAAGTTGTGGCGATGCCGGGTAGTTGAAAACTTGGGGGTAAGTGATCCCCTCTTCATCCTCCGGCAGGTTGATGCCCATGATTTTGCGGTGTATATCTATGTCGATCGACTTCCCGTCGGGTTGCCCTGTCTGAATGAATTTAAGGGTCGCTACGCGCTTCCCTTCATTCATTAGCTTCTTTGCAAACCAACCTGTTGCATAGCTTTTTCCGGCATCGGTGTCTATTCCGGAAACAAATATTACGTTATCTTTCATCTATTTCTTTAGGATTAAGTAAAGCGGCTTGAAAGTTAGATGACATTCTTGCAGCTCAAGCATTTGTTTGAGTCCGTTGTAGTTGCGTGTATTGCTTGCTTGGGTGAGAGCGTTTACTCCGGTCTCTTTCAGATGCTTTGCAAGTTCGTGCCCGCTCTTGAAATTAATTGTTACTGTCTCGCATTCAGCCTTTTCTACGGTAAATCCGGCAGCTTCAGCGCATTTTGTCCAGTCTTCACATGAGAGGTAGGGGAGTCCTGTCGTGCTGGTGAGTTCCACAAGTTCTTGAAAGGTGCCCGGTGCAAAAGTCGACAGCGCAACTACGCCTCCTTTCTTCAGCACATGCCAGATGTTTTTCAAAAACCTGAGAGGGGAGTGGAGCCACTGCACGGCGTTGGCACTCACTACTGCGTCAAATCTGTCATGTCTGAGATCTTTCACGATCAATTCTGCATCGCCGTGTAGGAAAATTCCATCGCATCCTTTTGGCTGATTGTCTGCGATATCTATCCATGTGACTATTGCATAGGGAAATCTTTGGGCGATCTCTCTTGATAGATAGCCGCACCCTGATCCGATTTCCAATATTTGTTTAGGATTTGTAATGTCGAGAGATTCTATAAGTTTGCAAACTGCATGATGCTGAACCTCAGCACTTTCGTCATATGTACTTCCGGAGGTTGTAAACCGACTGGCTATCAGCGATTTATCTCTAATTGATGCGTCGATGATGCGCTGAAAATCAGGCAGATGGCTGTCGCGGTTAATAAACACTGATGCATTCCCCTCCCTCCATGCGTGCTGCATGTTGCCGATAGGAAAAATCATATCGCGTTCCGATAGAAACACCTTGTCCCAAAGGTTCTTGTCGACCGGAGCACCTGTTATAATCCCTTTCTCATCGGCAGGATCAAAGATGTCAAGTTGCGCCCTAAGTGACTCTATGTCATTCCCTTCGGCACTCAGATACTCTGCAAACTCTTTGTATCTTGCGCCTCCGCCGCATATCCGCCGCCTGAACCCTGTCAATCCCGCTTCCGACAACCCCGCTTTTGTTGCTGCAAATACCTCGGTTGGAATACCTTTCAAGTCATCTACGGGATATGTGGTTCCGTTTACAGCAATCGCGCAGTTGATATTCAGTTTTCGCGGTAGTGTGGGATATATCTTTTGAAAAGCAGCTACGCCGAAACTCCATGCGATGACTATTGTTTCCTCATATTCCCTTTTGTCGCTCAATAGATCGGCCGTCAAGCTTGAGTAGTCCCACACAACGGCCACGTCATACCCAGAAGGATAAGAATATTTTGAAAACAGATGCCAGTCGACCGACCATCCCGAGAAAATCAGGATCAGTCGTTGCGACTTTTCGCTATGTTTTAGCCAATGCAGTTTCATAAAATCACTTCAATAGATTCAAGTGCATTACGGAGTTGGGTGATGTCGTTTTCAGTCATTGCGGCCGAAAGGCTGAAACGCAGCCGCTCGGTGCCCGCAGGGACGGTCGGAGTTCTTATGGCAAGCACTTTCACATTTTCGGCGAGCAGTGCTTTCGACAACTCGATGGCTCGTTTGGCATCACCGACGATCAGCGGTTGGATGTGACTCGTCTGTATCTCGTGATCAGTGAAAGGCGCAAGTGTCTCCGATAGCTTTTTTGCAAGCCTCCTCACATGTTCGCGCTTTGACTCGAGATGTGGCAGCAGTTCCACAATTTTTCGGGTCCATGCCATTTGTATCGGGGGCAAAGCTGTGGAGAAGATCAGGCTACGGCTTCTATTCACGAGCACCTCCCTCATTTTGGGCGAAACAACGGCAAACGCTCCCGATGAAGCAGCCGCTTTCCCGAATGTGCCGATCACGATGTCCCACAGTTCGGGATGATGGCTCCCTTGTGCCAGTCCGAGACCGTCAGGCCCTTCAACCCCGAATGCGTGCGCCTCATCGAGATATAGCAGCACATTGTCACATCTCATTTTTAGATCTGCGATGGCTTCAAGCGGCGCGCGGTCACCGTCCATGCTGTAGACGCTTTCTGCGACAATAATGATTGTGTCATATTTGGCGGCATTGCTTCTCACCAGTCGCTCAAGCGCTTCGATGTCGTTGTGCGGAAAACGCCGGAAATCGCACCGCGACAGTATCATTCCGTCTATCAGGCTGGCATGCACGAGCTTGTCGGCAAGAATAAGCGTCGTTTTGTCGCTTATTGCCGTGAGAATACCGGTGTTTGCGTGATACCCGCTGTTGAACAGCAATACCTCCCGTCCACCTCCATACATCCGTGCCAGACAATCCTCCAGACCCTCGTGATGCCGTTGTGTCGCGGCAAGCAGTCGCGAGGCCGACGACGACATCAGCATACTCTCATCCTGCAGCGTCTCGCTCAGAAACTCTCTGCGCAGTTCCTGATCTGTGGCGAGACCGAGATAGTCGTTTGTTGAAAAATCAAGCAGATCGGTTCTCTCCGTAGAGTCTGTCGGAATCTTCCGCAGATTCCCTTTTGCTGCGAGATCATCTATGATGTCGTCAAATCTCATCGTTCTCACGCAGGATTTTTATCATATTCCGGCAAAGGGTGCGCAGCTCCTCGTCCGTCATGACGTATGGCGGCATGATGTAGACGTTGCGGCCGAACGGACGTACCCATATTCCAAGCTCGACGCATCGGCGTTGAAATTTGCCGACATCAACCGGCTCCACAGTTTCGATAACGCCGATTGCACCAAGCGTACGCACATCCTTCACGCACTTCATCCCCTCGGCAACCCGCAGTTCCTCCTCCATTATTCCATTGAGGTGAGCGATTCTTTCAGGCATGTTCTCTTTGCCCAGCAGCTCTATTGACTTGCAGGCGATTGCGCATGCGAGCGGATTACCCATGAACGTGGGCCCATGCATCATCACACCCGCTTCACCGCGTGAGATTGTATCTGCTACAGCCTTGGTAGTCAGCACCGCACTCATGGTCAGATAACCTGCCGTAAGCCCCTTGCCGATACACATTATATCCGGCTCAACTCCGGCGTGTTCCCATGCAAAACACTTTCCGGTGCGCCAGAATCCGGTTGCTATCTCGTCGAAAATCAGATATATCCCGTAGCGGTCACACTCTTTGCGAAGTTCGCGTAGATACTGCGGATGATAAAACCACATACCCCCCGCTCCCTGCACGATAGGCTCCACGATAACACCGGCGATCTCATCATGCTTTTCAGCAAGTAGTTGGCGCATGGGCTCAAAATCCGCCTCATCCCATTCGCCATCAAAACGCGATTTTGGTTGCGGCACGAAATATCTCACAGGCAGCGCACTTCCGAATGCACCATGCATCCCGGTGACCGGATCGCACACACTCATCGCATTCCATGTGTCGCCGTGATACCCCGAGCGTATGGTTGCAAAATTCGTCTTCTTGTGACTTCCCGAAGCCGAGATTGCCGCCTGAACAGCCATCTTCATCGCCACCTCCACCGCCACCGATCCCGAGTCGGCGTAGAACACATTGTTCATCGACTTTGGAGCGATATCAAGCAACAGCTTCCCGAGTTTTATAGCAGGCTCATGCGTCAGTCCGCCGAACATCACATGCGACACCTTGCGCACTTGGTCCTCTATAGCCTCGTTTATTGCCGGATTGTTGTAACCGTGGATCATGCACCACCATGAAGCCATGCCGTCGATCAGTTCAGTGCCGTCAGCCAAAAAGATCCGGCATCCTTTAGCATGATCCACCTTGTAGGTGGGCAAAGGGTCTATGGTAGAAGTATATGGATGCCAGAGATGATCGTGATCCCATTGATCCGACAGCGCGTCAAAGTCCGGTTTTATAGTGTTTGTCGATTCCATTGCAATCTATTTTACAACAAAAATACCTCTTTTCTCAAAAAAAACGGTAATAAATTTGGTGGAATCGCAAAAACCTCCTACATTTGCAGTCACAAAAGCCCAGGTGGCGGAATGGTAGACGCGCTCGTTTCAGGTGCGAGTGCTG
>CAYSKE010000006.1:0-27645 GCA_964431465.1 uncultured Muribaculaceae bacterium
ATGATGAGCACCGTCTTGCCCACACCTGCGCCACCAAACAGACCGATCTTACCACCCTTGCTGTAGGGCTCAAGAAGGTCGATCACCTTGATACCCGTGTAAAGTATCTCGGTTCCGATTGTAAGATCCTCAAATTTGGGAGCCGGCTGGTGGATCGGACGGAGATTGTCTCGGTCAAGAGCCGGCAGACGGTCGATAGCATCACCGATCACGTTAAGCAGACGCCCCTTTACCTGAGCGCCGGTAGGCACTGCGATTGGACGCTCCAGATTTTCCACTGCCATGCCGCGCTGCAGTCCGTCGGTACTCTCCATTGCCACACAACGCACGGTGTCCTCACCTATGTGCTGTTCAACTTCAAGTATCAGTTCGCTCCCGTCTTCGCGGGTGATCTTCAGTGCAGTATAGATCGGGGGTAATGCCGATTTCGAGTCCTCGAACGACACGTCGACAACCGGTCCGATTACCTGTGCTATTTTTCCGGAGGCGTTACTCATTGAGAGATATATTGCTGTGACCTTGTGGTCGGTTGTTATCTATTTCCTTATGTTTGCGATCAGAAGTGAAGCCCGCTGACAATTATCAGCACCATCAGCACGAGATTCACAAGATTGATCGGAAGAAGATACTTCCACTCGAGCGAGAGAAGCTGGTCGATGCGCAGACGCGGGAATGTCCACTTGAACCAGATGATGACGAACGACAGCACGAATGCTTTGCCTATGAACCAGACTACACCGGGGATGTAATCCATCAGGTGATTGAAACCTTCCCATCCGGGGATGTGAAGAGGCATCCAGCCACCGAGGAAAAGAAGCGAAGCCACACCCGACACGATAAACAGGTTAAGATATTCGGCCAAGTAGAAGAAACCGAAGTGAATACCTGAATACTCGGTGTGATAACCGGCGGTGAGCTCACTCTCTGCCTCAGGAAGGTCAAACGGGCCGCGGTTTGTCTCGGCCGTACCGGCGATCATGTAAATTACAAATGCGATGATAGCAGGGATATGACCTGAGAAGAGGAACCAGAGATGATTCTGAGCCTCGACAATACCGGTGATCGACATTGTGCCTGCAAAAGCCACCATTGTAAGCACCGACAGGCCGATCGAAAGCTCATAGCTTATCATCTGCGAGCCTGAACGCATGGCACCGATAAGCGTGAACTTGTTGTTCGACGACCATCCGGCAAGCAGGATGCCCAGCACACCGATCGACGAAACTGCGATCAGGAAGAAAATACCGATATTGAAGTCAATGATCTGCAATCCTTTGCCCCACGGCAGAACCGCAAATGCGAGCATCGAGGCAATGATCACGAGATAAGGAGCCAGCGCAAAGAGAAACTTGTCGGTTTTCTCAAGTGAGATAAGCTCCTTGATAAGGATCTTGAACATGTCGGCGAAGCTCTGGAGAAGACCCCACGGGCCCACGCGGTTCGGGCCGAGACGGCACTGGAAAGCCGCGCAGAGCTTACGCTCATAGTAGATGTAGAACAATGCGAGAAGGGCATACACCAGCAGAAGGCCGATACCTATGCCGATACACTCGATGACGGTCACAAGCCACGAAGGCATAAAGCTTCCGAGCAGATTATTGATCCAGTCAGTGACGATTGAGAAGTCAAACATTTCGTCGTCTATTTGATGCGATAACGCTTAGTTGTGGTTTACTCGTTTATTTTAGCGGTCCATGTCAGGAACGATGTAGTCAAGCGATCCGCCGATAGTGATCAGGTCTGCGATCTTCTGACCCTCGGTCATGTGATCCACTGCGGCAGCAAGAGGCAGGCACGGAGTAGCGAGTTTCAGACGATAGGGGTTCACGCCGCCGTCGCTCTCGATATACACGCCAAACAGTCCGCGGCATCCCTCGACCACGGTCCACCAGTTGCCCTTCGGCAGTTTGAGCACCTTGGGCACCTTAGCGCAGTAGTCGCCGGCAGGGATATTGTCGATCAGCTGCTCGATGATGCGTGCGCTCTGCTCCATCTCGGCGATTCTCACCTTGAAACGAGCCATGCTGTCACCCTCGGTCATCACCACCTCATCCCATTTCAGGGTGTCCTTCATCGAAGCATACAGGCTGTAGGGATGTGTCTTGCGCACATCACATGCCCAACCCGAAGCACGTCCCGTCGGACCGGTGCAACCATAAGAGATTGCATCCTCACGCGACAGAACGCCAACACCTTCCATGCGGTTCTTGGCGATTACATTACCGGTAAATATCTTGTTGTACTCCTTGATGTTGCTCGGGAGAACTGCGAGAAGAGCCTTCACATCCTTCACAAAGTCAGGATCAAGATCAGCAAGCACACCGCCGATGCAATCATAGTTGAAAGTCATGCGTGCGCCGCAGGTTTTGTCCATGATGTCGAGGATCTGCTCTCTCACGCGCAGCGTGTAGAAAAGCATCGTCGTCGCACCGAGGTCCATGCAGAACGTTCCGATGAACAGGCAGTGCGATGCTATACGCGAAAGCTCATCCATTATCACGCGGATATACTGTGCGCGTTCAGGCACCTCGATACCGGCAGCCTTCTCAATGCACATGCACAGTCCGTGATGATAATTATGAGCCGAGAAATAGTCCAGACGGTCCATGTAGTGAAGAGTCTGGAAATATGTGAGATTCTCACAGAGTTTCTCCACACCGCGGTGGATATAACCCATGTAGACATCGATTTTCTTAATCGTTTCACCGTCGAGAGCGGTGCGGAAACGCAGCACGCCGTGAGTGGCGGGATGCTGCGGGCCGATGTTCACAACAAAATCATCGGGAGCAAATATAGCCTTCTCATGCTTCTCCACCTTGCCGTCGGCATCAAGCGTGTAGACGTAGGTGTCATCGCTCTGACGCTCATTCTCGGTCGAGCAGGGGTTGAGAGCCGGATCATCGTTATAATCCTTGCGAAGCGGATAACCTTTCCAGTCAATGCTGAGGAAAAGACGACGCATGTCGGGGTTATCGATAAATATGATTCCGAAGAAATCATATACCTCGCGCTCATAGGTCACAGCCACCTCCCAGAGGTCGGCTACCGAAGGCAGGTGAGGTGTCTCGCGGTCGGTCGTCGATGTCCTGATCGACACCGTGTGGCCGTGAACCGTCGAATTAAGAAAATACACGCAACCGAGCGACTCCGTCCAGTCCATGCCCACTATCGTCTCAAGATAGTCAAACGCGAGCTCCGGATCGTCACGCAACGTTTTGCACACTTCATGCAGCTGCGACGGTTCAAGAGTCAGGGTGAGCGTGTCGGCTTCTTCTATCTTTACCGTAGGAAACAGCGACGAAATCTTTTCCTGGAGATTGGCCATTGTATATTGATTGTTGTGATATCGTGAATTGGCTTAATTGTGAATTTCCACTCTTCCGCTTTTTCCGCGTCTCAGATTATTCTGCCGATGCGGTTGCAGCCTGTGCGGCTTTAGCCTGCTGGATTGCCTCGAAATCCGATTCTTTCTCCTGTCGGTTGACACCGCCGAAGAAACGCTCGACTTTCAGTTTGCGGGAAAGCTGCATGATGCCGTAGATCATAGCCTCGGGACGGGGAGGACAACCCGGAACAAACACGTCGACCGGAACAATATCCTCAATACCCTTTGCCACATGATAGCTTCTGCGGAACGGACCGCCCGAAATGGCGCAACCGCCACATGCTATCACATATTTAGGCTCGGCAAGCTGATCGTAAAGACGACGGAAGACTGGCACCATGCGATGCACAATCGTGCCGGCGACCATCATGAAGTCGGCCTGACGGGGCGAGGCGCGGGCAACTTCCCAGCCAAAACGCGCCATGTCGAAGCGCGCCGCTCCAAGCGACACAAATTCAATGCCGCAACAACTGGTGGCGAATGTGAGCGGCCAGAGCGAGTTACTGCGCCCCCAGTTGATCAGGTCGTCAAGAACACCGACGAGCACATTCGTGCCGCTGGCACGAAGCTCCTCTACGAGTCCTTCAATGTATTCGTTATCCTTAAATGCCTCGTAAGGCATGCTCTTGGTTGTTATCTGGTCTTTCATTTCCATTCGAGCGCTCCTTTACGCCAGGCATAAATAAGTCCGAGTACCAATACTCCAAAAAACACGCCGATGCTCAGAAGCCCGTCAACCCCGAGCTCACGTACTCTGACGCCCCACGGGAAAAGAAACACCGTTTCCACGTCAAACATCAGGAACAGGATTGCAAAGAGATAATAACCCACCGAGAAACGGCTCATGCTTTCGCCGCGGGTAGGAATACCGCACTCATAGGCTTCTCCCTTCTGTGCGTTGAACGAGCGGGGCGAAATAAGCCCTGCAAGCCACATGGCAAGCGCCACGAGACCAACTCCAGTCAGCAGACCCACTACGGCGAGCATCGCATTATTCTGGATTCCGAAGATTGCTAAAGATATCATATTGAATTTTCAGCTGTTATCACGTGTTTGTCATGGCACCGGGGCACACCCCGGCACACAACTCGGCAGCAAAGATACAACCTGACAACCTTTTTTGCAAAACTTTCTTAACAACATCTTAAAAATATTACCCTAATTTTTATTAACATCACCCTTCGACACACCTTTTCTTGCACTCGTCTCATTCAACCGCGATCCCATTTATTGCGTGCAATTTGCAATTTGCTTCATCTAATTTTGGATATTTCCCCCGCGGTTTCCTATCTTTGTTGTATTCATTATGAAGATTTTTACAAAACAGGAGATCAAGGCTATCGAGGAGGCGACAATCAAGGACGGTGTTTCTGCTATCGACCTGATTGAGCGCGCCGGAGCGGCTGTGGCACGCATTATCATGCAACGCTACGACAAAGACCGCAAATTCGTCTTTTTTGCCGGACCCGGCAAAAACGGCGCCGATGCCTTGTGCGCTGCACGCATCCTTTGGGAAAACGGATTTGATGCCGATGTCACGCTTTTCAATATTCACGGCAACCGCCTCTGCGACGAATGCACCGAGATGAAAAAGCGCCTTCTCGCGGCAGAGTTCCCGCCAAAGCGCTTCACCGAAGTCGTCAAGACATTCAAAATGCCCACGCTCACATCGCGCCACATTGTCATCGACGGACTTTTCGGACGTGGACAAAACCGTCCGCTCGAAGGAGGCTTCTGCACTTTGGCCGAGACCATAAATGAGAGTCATGCCCCGGTCGTTGCCATCGACATCCCGTCAGGCATGTCGATCGACTGGAATCCACAGGCTGTGGCAAGGCACATCATCCATGCCACCCTCACGATTGCCATACAGTTTCCGCATCTTGCATTCTTCCTCCCATCGGTTTCCGATCTTTGCGGACAATGGATAACCGTCGACATCGGTCTCTCGCGGCAGGCAATCTCAAAAGTTCCCGCCCGGTATTACTTGGTTGAGAAATCCGACGTCGCCCGCACCCTCCGCCCGCGTCAGCAGTTCACATCAAAAAAAGACTACGGTTCGGCAATCCTCTACGCCGGATGCTACGGCATGATGGGCGCGGCTGTCATGGCTGCACGTGGGGCGCTCAGAGCCGGAGTCGGCAAGCTGACGGTCAGCTCACCGCTCTGCGGCTACAACATCCTCCAGTCATCGGTGCCCGAGGCTCTGTACCAGTATGTTGAAAACGACGGCATCATCAACCAGATAAAGCCTCTCCACCACTACGATTCCATTGCCATAGGCCCCGGCATAGGCACAAACGACGCCACCATTACCGCGCTCGAGGATTTTCTCGCATCCAATTCCTCGCCGGTCATACTCGACGCCGATGCGCTCAACTGCATCGCTCTAAAGCCGGCCATGTTGCAGACCATCCCCATCCTCTCCATCCTCACTCCCCACGCCGGAGAGTTCGACCGGCTTTTTGGTCCGCAACCCAACAGCGAGGCGCGCCTTGCCAAAGCCATTGAGATGGCAAGCTACTACAATGTGCTCATAATCCTCAAGGGACGCTACACCGCTGTGGTTCGCCCCGATGGGAAAATATACTTCAATTCATCCGGCACTCCGGCGATGGCCACGGCCGGAAGCGGCGACGTGCTCACCGGAATCCTTGCCGCGCTTATCGCGCAAGGTTATCCTCCCGAAATAGCATCGCTAACGGGCGTTTTCATCCACGGCCTCGCCGGTGAGATCGCCGAGAGCATCGAGGGATCCTACGGAGTGACCGCAACCGATATAGCCAACGCAACAGGCAAAGCCATAAAAGAGATAATGAACAAATGAACCGCAACTGTCTTTTTGCAATAATAGCGGCTGCAATAGCCATTCAGCCTCTCTCTGCTGAGACCACGCAGAAACTTTCGGCCACCAAAGCCAATGACTACGCCTTGGTCTACTCTCTTCCCCTCACTACCGTCGACATCACCATCGAGACGGTAAAGACCGTGCGTACACCCGGAGAATTCTATAACTACGCCAAACGCATCCTCAACGTCGACGATCCGGTCTCCGAGGCTTCCGTTGATTACACTCTGAAAAGTGTCACCGTCACCACACGCGGCATCCCCGACCCCGACCGTCGCTATGCGGTGAAGTTCAGTTCCGGTTCCACACCGTTTATGATCTTGGCGTCCAATGATGTGCCTCTTGCCATAAACACCGAGGAAGTCCGCGCCCCCAAAGCCGATCCGCTTCCCGTTGCACAAGAGGCCGCCCCCACCCCACTGCAGACCGAGGCTGCCCGTCAGGTTATGACCGAGGAGATGCTGCGCAGTCAGTCCACCCTCAAACGTGCCCAGATCGCGGCCGAGCAACTCTATGCGCTCCGCCAGAGCCGTTCCGACCTTCTGACCGGACAAGCCGATCAGATGCCCCCCGACGGTCAGGCCATGCAGCTCGTCATGGATAATCTCAATGCTCAGGAAGCAGCTTTGACGGCAATGTTCCTTGGCACAGAGCAGGTTTCTACCGAAGTCAAGACAATTTCTTTCACGCCGACGGCCAGCGATTCCGACATCTCGTCCAAAGTCATCGCGCGTCTTTCAAGTGTCGACGGTATTGTCGACGCCAACAACCTATCTGGTGCTCCTATCACGCTCACCTACAAGGTCGTGTCACGTGGAGAAATGCCCCTTAACGACAAAGGCGCCCCCCTCCCCTTCCCAAAAAACGGTTTTGCCTATTGTATCCCCGGCACCGCAAAGGTCACTGTAGCTTACGAGGGTAAGGACTTTGCTGAGAAAACCCTCAATATTGCCCAGGCAGGTATCGACTACGGCGTGGCACCAAATTCATTCACCGATAAGAAAGCTCCCGTCTACATGATTATCGACCCGGCCACAGGAGCTGCTCTCGAGATCGGAACGAAGTAACATAACGATGAAAGCCCTTAGGTTGTCGGCCACACGATGGGGAGTGCTGTTGCTCGCACTCATTGTCACGTTTCTCGCCAACCTCTACATCGGTTCGGTCAGCATTCCCTTTGATGAAGTAACCGACATTCTCACCTCGCGTGCCGACGAGACTATCTCATCCGGCATCCGGTTCATCATACTCCAGAGCCGCCTTCCCGGTGCACTGACAGCCGTACTCAGCGGTGCCGCACTCGCCGTCAGCGGATTGTTGTTGCAGACATCATTCCGCAATCCACTCGCCGGGCCATCGGTATTAGGCATAAATTCGGGAGCCAGTCTTGGAGTTGCAGTAGTGATGCTTATCGGAGGAGGCTCCATGATAGCCGGCGCGATGGAGTTTGGTGCCGAGATCGCAATAATGATCGGAGCTCTTATCGGGAGTTTCCTCATCATGGCAGTGCTGCTCGCCCTGTCGGCATGGCTTCGCAACGACCTCATGCTGCTCATTGCCGGTATTTTGGTCGGCTATCTCGCCTCATCGGTCATAATGATCCTGAATTTCTCCGCCACATCCGACGGCATTCAGAACTATGTGATATGGGGCATGGGAAGTTTCACTGCCGTGCCGCTGGATCGTATGCCGGTTTTTGCCGCAATGATTGCGATAGGGCTGCTTCTTGCCGTTGCGCTTGCAAAGCCTCTTGACCTCCTCCTGCTTGGCAACGACTATGCCCGCAACCTCGGCGTAAACCTCAGCCGCACGCGCAACATGCTGCTGCTCGCCACCGGACTGCTCGCTGCCGCTGTCACCGCTTTCTGCGGTCCCGTTTCATTTATCGGACTTGCCGTGCCGCACATGGCGCGCATGGTCATGAAAACCGACACACACCGCATCCTGCTCCCCGCCACAATGATAATCGGGGCAATTATAGGGGCGGCATGCAACATTCTTTCCGTCCTGCCATCCTCTGGGCTGATCCCCGGCATCTCCTCAGCCGCACTCCTTCCTCTCAACGCCGTCACTCCTCTCTTCGGTGTACCGGTAATCCTTTACGTAATCCTTCATCGTCGCTAATAGCTTTAACAGTGATGAATACCACACGATATTTCCTGCGTCTCGCTGCTTTAACAGCTCCGTTCATAATGCTTCTCTCTGCATGTGCCGAGAAGAAGATACCGGTTGACGATCCTGCCGCACGGGTCGGCGACCGCTGGCTCTCTAAAACCGAAGTCCGCCGTAATCTTCCCGTCGGCATTACCGGGCAGGACAGCATCAAGGCTGCCAACGCCTTTATCAACAACTGGGTCGAAAATGAAGCCTCAATGCTGGTTGCCGAGCGCAATATTCCCGACACCAAGGAGATCGATCGTCTTGTCGAGGATTACCGCCGCGAACTTCTTATGTGGGAATATCGTCGCCGCAAAATCGACGAAAGCATCTCAGATCCGGTTCTCACCCCGCAGCAGATAACCGACTATATCACTCTTCATTCAAAAGATTATACCCTTGACTACCCCATAATCAAGGGAATCTACATAAAGATACCCGAGGATGCCACTGAGCTCGACGAGGTGCGCCGCATCTACAAAAGCGATCGCGGCGACGACATCGACAAGCTCGACAAACTCGTCGGTTCAGCCGTCAACTACGAGTATTTCCGTGACCGGTGGATGGATTGGCGTCATATCGCTGATCGCATTCCGTTCGACGGATTCGACACCAACCCCGACGCCTACCCAGTCAACCAGAAAGACCTTGACCATAACTTCGATGGCTACGTTTATCTTCTCCACATCACCGATGTCATAAAGCCCGGCAACCCTATGCCCGAAAGTTATGCCGAGCCATTTGTGATCGAGGCGATCAGGCGTGAGAATGCACTTGACTACGACCGCACTCTGCGTCAACTTCTCACCTCCGACGCCCTCTCCGACGGCACTGCGCAGATCTTCTGATTATCACGCCCGTTTTTCTCAGACGATAATCTTTTCCGTCTTAGGCAGACGGTTTTCATCATATAGCTCCAGCAGATCCTGAAGTCGCGCCTTTTTCCCACGTTCCGTGAGACCGGCAAGAAAGCCCACTTCTCCTAAAAATTCTTCCGCTTTCATCTCCCTGCGCAGTACCTCCATATTCAGCGAGCCGTCGCGTTTCGACAGCCGCTGACCGGCACTGTTGCACAACAGCGGCACATGCACAAACCGCGGAGCTTCATATCCAAGCAGTCGGTATAGGTAGATTTGCTGTGCAGCCGATTGAAGCAGATCACAACCTCTCATCACCTCGGTCACACCCATCAGGGCATCATCCACAACCACTGCAAGCTGATAAGCCCACGCCCCGTCGCCACGCCTCACCACAAAATCCCCCACCTCATTGCTGAGATCCACGCAAGTCCTGCCGAAAATCCCGTCATCAAACGTGATTACCTCCTCCGGCACACGCAACCTGGTCGCTCTCATCTTTTTCCCTTCCATGTTTCCAGCTGTCATCCGTTCAGGGCGGCACGTCCCGGCATAAACCACCCTACCGTCGCTCAAGTGAGGCGCATTGGTAGCCATAAGTTCGCCGCGGGTGCAATAGCAGGGATAAGTGATCCCTTGGGCTGTGAGCCGGTCAAGAGCTTCTTCATACCGCCCTCCACGCTCACTCTGGCTGTAAGGGCCACATGCCCCTTTTCCTTCCAGTCCCCCCTCATCCCACTCCAGACCAAGCCATTGCAGATCATCTTCGATAAGCTCCGAGAAACATCTCTTTGATCTCGACGGATCAAGATCCTCGATGCGCAGCAGCCACTTACCACCGCGGCTTTTCACCGATAGCCACGACAATACCGCAGTGAACACATTGCCGAGATGCATTCTTCCCGAGGGCGAAGGCGCAAACCGCCCCTTTATCTCCCCTTGCCTGTCTGTAGTCATAATATCACGTTGCAAGAAAAAGAGAGGATGGGCACACAACTGCACCCATCCCCATAATAGTTAAAGGAAACGATGACATTAGATACCGAGATCCTTCTTCACCTCGGCAATCTTTGCATCAGCATCCTTTATAGCCTTCTCGTAGTCGGCAGGGCTCGACATGTGGCCGCGCACCTCTATGTAGAACTTGATCTTAGGCTCTGTTCCCGACGGACGTATCGAAATCTTCGTACCATCCTCCGTGAAATATTGCAGCACATTGGAGGTGACAGGCATATCCATCTTCTCGACCTTGCCGGTAGTCATGTCGGTAACGTTGAGATCGGCATAGTCCTTCACAGTGACGACCTTTCCGCCGCCGAGTGCCTGAGGAGGATTAGCCCTAAAGTTCTTCATCATTGCCACGATCTCGTCGGCACCGCTCTTACCCGGACGCACTACCGAAATACCGGCCTCACGCGAGAAACCATACTTCATGTAAATCTCCTGAAGCATCCCGAGGAAGTCCTTTCCTTTGTCGCGGGCCCATGCAGCAGCCTCTGCCATCAGCGAAACTGCCGACACAGCATCTTTGTCGCGGGCAAAATCTTCAGCAAGGAAACCATAGCTCTCCTCGCCGCCACCGAGATAGCGGGCAATACCCTCATGCTCGCGTATCACGGCTGCGATCCACTTGAAGCCGGTGTAGCAGTCAAACATCTTGATATTGTTCTCCTCGGCGATGCGCTTGATAGTCTCGGTTGTGACGATGGTCTTCACTATATACTCGTTGCCGGTCAGACGTCCGAGCTCGGCATTGCGCGTCATCAGGTAGTTCAGCAGGATCATCACAATCTGATTGCCGTTCAGAAGCACATATTCGCCGCTGCTGTCGCGTATCACGCACCCCACACGGTCAGCATCGGGATCCGATGCCATCACAAGATCTGCTCCTACTTCCTTGGCCTTGGCGATAGCCATGGCCATGGCTGGCGGATTCTCAGGATTGGGAGACTCCACTGTCGGGAAATCACCGCTTGTCACGTCCTGTTCAGGCACATTGATGATATTTGTGAAACCATAGTTGTGCAGCGACTCAGGTATCAGTTTCACACCTGTTCCATGTATCGGGGTGTAGACGATCTTCAGATCATGGTATTTGGCGATCAGGTCGGGCGAAAGCGAGAGCTTCTTGATCTCCGAGAGGAAAACTTCGTCGACGTCGCGCCCTACGATCTGGATGAGATCGGGATTACCCTTGAATTTGATCTCCGAAACATTCTTGATGCGTCCTACATGCTCGATGATGTTCACATCATGCGGAGCGATGATCTGTGCGCCGTCGCTCCAGTAAGCCTTGTAACCGTTGTACTCCTTGGGGTTGTGTGAGGCAGTGATGTTGACGCCGCTCTGACAGCCGAAATGACGTATGGCAAACGACAGCTCAGGTGTCGGACGGAAATCATCGAAAAGATAAACCTTGATTCCGTTGGCCGAGAAAATATCGGCTACGATCTCAGCAAACTTGCGTGAATTGTTGCGCACGTCATGACCGACCGCAACGCTGATCTGAGGCTCATACTTGAATGCTTCCTTCAGATAGTTTGCAAGCCCTTGTGTGGCAGCACCCACCGTGTAGATGTTCATGCGGTTGGTTCCTGCGCCCATGATGCCGCGCAGACCGCCCGTACCAAACTCCAGATCGCGGTAGAAAGCGTCGATAAGCGGCGTTTTATCCTCTGCCTCAAGCATCGACTTCACCTCTGCTTGGGTATCCTCGTCATAACCCTCGCCAAGCCACACCTGAGCCCGGGCGATTACGTCTTTCAACAGTTCGTTGTTTTCCATATTATTCTTTTATTTCGGAGTGTTATTTTTTTCTTGACTTTCACAAATGTTAAATTCTGCGTTTACAAATATATAAACTTTGTCAAACTATATAACAAAATTCCACGCAAATATTTCTTCCAACATCACCACTTTTAATTTAACTTTGCAAATAGTTAAATAGCCGGTCTGTCGGTTCAGCCATTTCCGCACTCTCTCTCAGACCACACACAAAGCATCTCACGCACAAGAAAAAATGTACGAAGACGACTATAATGCTTCCCTCGTTTCACCCGATACCGAAGTAACAAATCCGTTCTCATCCCCGCAGCGTCCCGCTCCCGATCCACGGGAGCAACAGCAGCAGTATGATTCCGGTAATCGCAACGATTATCGGCGCAACCAGCCGCGGCAGGAGCCCGAGCCACAGCAGCAGCGCAGGAGGCAGCCCGACACAGCTCCACGCAAGAAATCATCACGCACCTCCATCGGCTTCTTTGATTTCATCGGCGATCGTCGGTTTCACGTTGCCCTCGGCATCTTCCTTATCCTTGCAGCCACCTACCTCACTGTTTCGGCTATTTCCTACCTCAATACCGCGCCTGAGGATCAGAGCGAAGTAATCGCCAACACCCTCGACGGCATTGTGGCAGATCCCGACGCCGACATTGAGAATATCGGTGGGCCGGCAGGAGCGCTTGCATCGCACTACATCATCACCCTCGGCCTTGGAGTGGGAGCATTTCCGCTGCTCATCTGGATGATTTTGTGCGGAATTTCACTACTCGGACTGCGCAAGTGCAAATTCTGGTCTATGACCTTCAAGGCTCTCCTTTTCGCCGTCACATTGTCACTCTCGGTAGGTTTTATCACCTACGGCCTCGACATAACCATCCCACTCGGCGGATTCCACGGACGTTACATCAACACATGGCTGATGGAGCGCATCGGATGGATCGGAACCGCATTTGTATCCATACTGTTCATCGGCTTTGTAGCGGCAGTATATTTCTATGACCTTCTGAAAATATACCAGAACTATCGCCAGCGTGTTCAGGCGATAAAGGATCGTATGCGCGAAGCGCGCGAGGCACGCGAAGCCGAGCGTCGCAAGGTGCAGGAAGCGATGAAAGCATCTGAGCTCGGCAAGGAAGAAGATGCCAAAGCTGCTCCAAAAGCTGCCGATACAACCAAAATCGACCTCTTCACCGACACCCCCGAGGATCTTCCCGAGCCCATCCCTGCCAAAGAAGCTACTGAAGCTAAAGAAACTATAAAAGCTACTCCTGCTATTGAAGTTAAAAAAGCTCCAGAGCCCACGCCTGCCAAAGAAGCTAAAGAAGCACCGCAAGTTATAGAAGCACCCCAAGCCATAGAAACTACTCAAGCTACTGAAGCTATAAAAGTTCCGGATCCCACCCCCGCTATAGAAGCTAAAGAAGCTACCGAAGCTATAAAAGCTACTGAAGCTACAACAGCTCCTGAAGCAAAAAAAGCTCCTGAAACTCAACCGGAACCGGTAATGACAGTTAAGACTCAGGATGAAATCGAACAGGCTGAATACGGACGCATAGGCACAACCTACGACCCTACCGCCGAGCTCTCACGCTTCCGCACACCTATTCTCGATCTGCTTGAAGATCGTCCCGTGCGCACCGATATTGTCGACATCACCGAGATCTCCGACAAGAAAAACCAGATCATCTACGCGCTCGACAAGCTCAACATTGGAGTGGCTCACATCGACGCTACTGTGGGGCCAACGGTTACGATGTACGAGATTATACCGGTCGAAGGTGTGAAGATAGCCACCATCAAGCGGCTTGAGGAGGATATCGCTATGGCTCTCTCTGCCATCAGCACCCGCATTATTGCCCCCATTCCCGGAAAGGGAGCGATAGGCATTGAAGTGCCTAACCGTGAACCTCAACCGGTTGCTATACGCACGATTCTCGGCTCACGCAAATATCAGGAATGTGACTACGAGCTTCCGCTTGCTATCGGTGCCACAATCAGCAACGAAGTCTACATCGCCGATCTCGCCAAGATGCCTCACCTTCTCGTGGCAGGTGCGACCGGTAAGGGTAAGTCCGTAGGCATGAACGTCATTATCAACTCTCTGATATTCAAGAAGCACCCCGCCGAGCTAAAATTTGTGCTTATCGACCCGAAGAAAGTCGAGTTCTACCCCTATCGTAAGCTGGAGAAGCACTATCTCGCAAAACTACCCGACGAGGAAGAGGCTATAGTCACCAATATGAGCAAGACCCTCGACACTCTCAAGGCTCTTGTGGTCGAGATGGAGCAGCGTTATGAGTTGCTGATGAAAGCTGAGGTTGTGCAGATAACTCATTACAACAAGCTCTTCACCGAGCGAAAGCTCAATCCCGAGAAAGGACACCGCTATCTCCCCTACATTGTCGTGATCATCGACGAGTATGCCGACCTGTACATGAACATCGGCAAAGAGGTTGAGACGCCCGTCGCACGCATAGCCCAGAAAGCCCGTGCCGTAGGTATTCACATGATTATTGCCACTCAGCGTCCGAGTGCCAACATCATTACCGGTGTAATTCGCGCCAACTTCCCCGCACGCATGGCGTTTCAGGTTTCAAGCCGCATCGACAGCAAGATTATCCTTGAAAACAACGGCGCGGCCTCACTCATTGGTAAAGGCGACATGCTCATCTCACACGACAGCAAGCTCGAGCGCGTCCAGTGTGCCTTTATCAGCACCGATGAGATCAAAGCTGTTGCTTCCTATGTCGACAATCAGGTCGGTTATCCTCATCCCTATCTTCTTCCCCCGGCTGAGGCTCCTGCCGCCCAGGGAGGTGGAGCGCGTGGAGTTGCCGGTGAGCGCGATCCTCTTTTCGATGAGATCGCAAGAGACATTGTTTCATCCGGCATAGCATCCACCTCCGGTCTACAGCGTCGCTACTCTATTGGCTTCGCGCGTGCAGGCAAGATCATGGATCAGCTTGAGGCTGCGGGCATTGTAGGGCCGTCGGTAGGTGGTAAGATGCGCGATATCCTCGTCGACACCTATCGCCTTGAAGAGATCCTCAACTCATGATTAAACCATTGTCACCGTTTATGCGTTAAGCGTAAAAGAGATGAAGACTGCGCTTGTTTCAATATTTGTGATGTTTATGCCGCTTGTCGCTTCCTCGCGCGATCTGCTTTCTGAGGCTGCCGACAAGATTGCATCCGCACCTTCGCTTAGCACTCGCTTTGAGGCCTCCGACCCGACAGGAAAAGTCACGGGAGAAGCGGTTATGGCCGGTCGACGCTTTGTCATTGTCACCGACGCCGGAGATTTTGAGACATGGTTCGACGGCAAAACACAGTGGACCTACAATGAAGCGGCTGGTGAAGTCTCAATGACCGAGCCAACCCCTGCAGAAGTTCTTGAGGTAAACCCGCTGGCGATCATTACCGATGTAAAAGACCGCTACAAGATTACCCCGATGGCCTCCGATGGATCTGCTCTCACTAAGTTCCGCCTTGAGCCGATCGGCGATAACCCCGCAGTGAAGTCTGCTGTCGTGACGATCGACAACCGTTCAGGCTGGCCTGTCGAAATTCAGGCTGTGCTATCCGATTCAGGCACTGTCTCGCTCCGCTTCTCTGAAACCGCTGTCGGTGAGAAAATCGCTCCCGAGCGTTTCCGCTACAATCCGGCGTTTCACCCCGATGCTGAAATCATCGACCTCAGGTAGTCTTGATTTGACAACTAACTTAAAATAAAATACACTGCTATGTCTGACTCTTCGACAAAATGCCTTATTATCGGTTCCGGACCGGCAGGCTACACAGCCGCAATATACGCCTCCCGCGCTAACCTCTCCCCCATCTTGATTGAGGGATTGCAGCCGGGCGGACAGCTCACAACCACAACCGAAGTAGAGAATTTCCCCGGATATCCCGAGGGAGTCACCGGTCCCCTTCTCATGGAGGATCTCCGCAAGCAGGCACAGCGTTTCGGTGCCGACCTGCGTCAGGGCATGGTCACTGCTGTCGATTTCTCCGGGCGCCCCTTCAAAGTAACCGTCGACGACGGCAGCACTATCACTGCCGAAACCGTCATTATATCCACCGGTGCATCTGCAAAATATCTCGGACTGCCCGACGAGGAAAAATATGCCGGAATGGGCGTTTCTGCTTGTGCCACCTGCGACGGATTCTTTTATCGCAAGCGCACGGTGGCCGTAGTCGGTGGTGGCGACACCGCCTGCGAAGAAGCCCTCTACCTCAGCGGACTGGCAAAAAAAGTTTATCTTATTGTCCGCAAAGACTATCTTCGTGCATCAAAAGTCATGCAGGAGCGTGTGCTGAAAAAAGAAAACATCACCGTTCTCTTCAACTGCAACACTTTGGGGCTTTTCGGTGACGAAGTCGTTGAAGGAGCCAAAATTATCGAGAACAAAGGCACCGACAAAGAGCAGATCTTCGATATAGCCATCGACGGATTCTTCCTTGCCATCGGTCATAAACCTAATACCGACATTTTTGCCGGACAGATTGACCTTGACGAGACAGGTTACATCGTTACCAACGGGAAATCAACCGCTACCAACGTCCCCGGTGTCTTTGCTGCCGGCGACGTAGCCGATCCCGTCTACCGTCAGGCAGTAAGTGCTGCCGGCATGGGGTGCAGAGCCGCCCTCGACGCCGAGCGCTTCATCATGGAGCAAGCATAACCAACCAATACTTTATAATAGCACGCGGGCGCACCACAATGCGCCCGCGCTGTTTTTCAGCCCACTATGTACGGACGTACCATGGTGCGTCCGCTCCCCGTCCTCATATTACCGGTGCGTCCGCTCCCCCGCGCTCTCCAAGTGCTCCCCCCAGAGTAGGGACGCACGGCTCGTGCGTCCGCCAGCCCGTGAAACGGGCGCAACAAAGTTAGCACCCGGTGACCGAAGGGAACCGGGTGTAAACCACAGAGCATAGTGGAGCTGCGTAGCTGCGAAACAAAACCACATTCTCTCCCCCTCACCTCTTTGTCAATTCCCAAAACGCTACCGCCGAAGCGGCCGCCACATTTAGCGAGTCCACGCCGTGAGCCATCGGGATTTTCACTACATAGTCAGCATCGGCTATCACGTTGTCGCTAAGTCCGTCTCCCTCAGTGCCCATGACTATTGCGAGCTTTTCCTCGCTTCTCAGCCGCTCGTCATCTATCTGCACCGAATTATCCCGCAAAGCCATAGCCACGGTCTTGAAGCCGACATTCTTCACCTCCTCAACCTTATCGATCCATCCCCACGGCACAAGAAATACCGATCCCATGGACACCCTTACGGCACGACGGTTCAGCGGGTCACACGATGTGCGCGTCAGAAGCACACCATCAATCCCCAGTGCCGCGGCCGATCTGAAAATAGCACCGATGTTGGTTGTATCGGTCACGCCGTCGATCACCACCACGCGCCTTGCTCCCGTTACGACATCATCTATATTGCAATCAGCCGGGCGACGCATAGCGCACAGTACCCCGCGTGTCAGCGTGTAGCCAGTCATCTTCTCAAGCACCTCCCGGTCAGCGGTATATACCGGAAAATCATCCGGCAGACTGTCGATAATCCCCTTGGCGTCACCGGCAATATGTTTCCGCTCGCACAATATTGAGAGCGGCTGCATTCCGGCTCCCAATGCCGTAGCGATCACTTTCGGACTCTCGGCAATAAACACTCCATCCTCCGGCGAAAGCCTGTTGCGCAGTTGTGCCTCGGTCAGCCTGAGATAGACTGCCGTTTCCGGTTCATTCCCCGTTATTTCAATCAGTCTCACTATTTATCGGCTTAAAACGGCATAACCCGACACAGGCACCTTGATCTCCGACAGGCCAGGAGCAACGCCCTCCGACCCAACTTTCTCGCCATAAACGTTATAAATATCCAGCAAACCACCCTCGCCTTTGCAGTCTACATACACGCCATCGTGCCCGGTAGCGTTTATGATGTAGGTCGGGAGGTCACCCTTATCTATAGTCGCGACACATCCGCTCTGATACACAGCGATTATCCGCTCATCCTCCGACGACGCTTCGATCACCGGGTAACCCGACTGCGGATGATATGGCTTGAAATCCGATTCAAGCAGGGTCTTGCGGTGAGCACCGATGAAATCTATCCAATGTCGCAGCATCTTCATGTGATCCTCCGGCAGGTCATTGAGCATGACCGAATATTGCACCACACCGAACATTGCCGAGAGAATATGCCGTGCCGCGCTCTCGGGAGTGTCGGCGGCATTCCATTCCAGCATGTCGGCATGAACAGCCGTTTTCCCCGATGTAAGCCTCAGATTAGCGATACGCTCTCGGTTGCCACGCATATCCCCCGGACAGTCGGCGGCTCTGAGCATGTTGCCGTACTGCCTGATAGCCGGGCCTATATACCGCTGGCGGAACTCTATCAGCACTTCCGGATTAATAGCTTTCAGCCGTGAATACACCTCTTTCATGAGCACGTTCACCGCTTCCGGAACGGTCTTTATATCTCTCCCCGCATAATTCTCCTCGATAGCCTTGTCATTGCCCGACACCGTGAACTGGTCGATGAAATCCAGTTTGAACCCGTCAAGCCCATAGTTGCGCATGGCATCCTCATAAGTCTGGCAAAGAAACTCACGCACCTCCGGGAAGCGCGGATCAAGAACACCGATCTCATCAGTCTCCCTTAGATACTTACCCTTGAAGCGCTCGTAATTCTTACTCTTTTTCCCCACAAACGGAACCGAATACCAAAGCATATACTTCATCCCCATCTCCTGCACCTTCTTCACGTGCGAAGCAAAATCAGGAAAACGGTTCTTGCTCACCTCCCAGTCTCCGCAAAAAGCATAACCACGGTTGTTGTCATCCGTCTGCCAGCCGTCATCCACAATTATGGTCTTCATGCCGAGTGCCGCAGCCTTCCGGCACTCCTCCTCGATTGCTTTATCCGACACATCTTGGTGAAATTGATACCACGACGAGTACAGCGGCTCAAAAGCACCGGCAGGAGCGTCAACCGGAGTCATCCCCGACTCGACCGTCATCCATTCAGCACCATCTTTCACAGCCTCGCTCCACATCACCGGCCGGCTGTCAAGCAATATCTTCGTTTCATACTGCTCTATCGGAGCCTCAGGAGTATTGAAGTAGCTTAGATTGGCCACTATCAGGCATCCCTCCTCGCGCAACCCCATCGTAGCGTTCACGTCGCGCAGAGGTTCGCTGCTCACTATTGTCAGCCGATTCTCATTATTATCATTGATGAAAGCATAAAGCGGCATCTCCGAGGCAAGATGCGTCCTGAAATTCGCGCCCCAGTCAGGACGCAGATGATTGCGGTCTTCATTAAGCCCGCTCCACAGATGATGCACATCCACCTGCGGCATAGTCATTGACACCGTGAACTTTGGCGGAACAGCCGGAGTCGGCGACCACATTTTCACCGTCACAACCTCTTTTTCTCCAGTGCGATCCAGAGTCATGTCAAACTTCCAGTCACCCGGCTGTTCACATTTAAGCGTGACGTTACCGGCCGAGCGGCTTTCCACCATTCGCTCCACGCCATTTGCACTTATCACCGTTGTCAGGATCCCTATACCTGCAAGAATATTTCTAATGATTCCCATCTGAGTCTGTTAATATTGAAGTGATGCCTTAAAGTTACGAACTTAAAAACTCTTTTCCGCTCAAAGATGAACTTAATTCAAGCAGCAAACGTTAACATATCATAATAAATTACAACTCTATGAAATCACTCCGATTTGCTGCCGTCTGCCTTAGTGCCGCAGCTCTTTTATCCTCTCTCGCCTCATGCGATTCCCAAGCCAAATTAGCTCGCGATATCACAGGCACATGGGGCACCACACCCGAGAAACTTATTGACTCCGACGCAATGAGCGCCACCGCTGTGCGCATGTTCCAGTTTGCACCGTCGATGACCGATAGCAAGAGCGGCGATCTGCACATGACTGCACTCGTCTCCATCACCAATGCCATGCCGGGCGACTCCGTTGCGATAATTGAGCCCTACACCGTCACCGCAAGCGGCCTCGCTACCATTTCAGGCATCTGGGCGGCAATCGACGACGATGAAATCAGCATCCATTTCGACGACTCATCGCTTGAGGTCAAAGTCGATCCGGCCGCTGTCATGGTTTCCATCAACACACTCACCAACTCCACTACATCATCCATCGACTCCATCCGCCCCGCTGTGGCAGCCTCACTTCAGCAGCAGATCACCACAGCCGTGCGCAATCAGGTGTTCGACATTAAGAAGCTCGACGACATTAAGATCACCAAAGACCTCATGTCATGCGAGATCAACAAGCACGACATCACCCTCCGCCGTCAGGACGAAGTCATCAAATAACCCCACCATAAAATCTTTTTCACAAAGAGTAGGGACGCACGGTTCGTGCGTCCTTCTGATTATCAACACGCCACGCACGCGCCTCCACATACCTCCCCCTCCCCCATCTTTTACAAATCCACACTTTCACCCGACACGATCAATCCGTGGCACACGGTATTATCCGTCGCATAATCCTCAAAACATGTTGCCGCAGCCCCATCACCCCAGAAATGCATCGGGAAGAAGTGCGCCACATCTATATTTTCCATAAAAAGCCGCGCCCCGTTTGCATAGTCTCTCCCCATGCGTGGGTCAACCGGGAAAAACACAACATCTATCCCCCTCACATACGCCATTATCCGTTCCATCTCATGCACAAAAGCAGCATACGCCCGACGCACTTCGCTTTCCGTTGACTCATCTGCCCAATGCCAGTAATTAAAATCTCCGGCATGAAAACACGTCACGCCGTCATTGAATGTCAGCAGATAGCACACTCCCACATCGGTCGATCCGAAAGCCTTTACCATTACTCCTCCCGGCAGCCCGTCGATCACACCGTCTGCATGAATCCACGCGACAGGCAATTCATCGCTTAGCTTCGCACCCTTTATGTCATCCGACAGCACGTAAACCCGTCGATGATCCTGCGCCATATTGAAAATAGCCTTATTGTAGTGATCCTCATGATGATGGCTCACAAAAAACAGCACCGGCACATCCGGGCGCGAGCGCAGGATCGCCGGCAGTGCATCCGCTGGATCACGATAGTAGTCAAACACCACCGTTACATCATCACGCTCTACCACAAATCCACTGTGATCAAGATAGGTTACACGTGTTTTCATCTGTTTGTAATTAGATCTTTAATGATTCGGCAGACCGGTAATATAGGGAACGCACTACAACTCTACCACAAGACCATCGTAAGCCGCCGAGACACCATTGGGCAACTTCCCTGCAAGCTCGGCGTGAAGCCCTATTTCATGGCTCATATGCGTCAGATACGCCCGTTCCGGCTCTATTGACTTTATAACGTCCAACGCCGATTTCAGGTTCATGTGCGACCGGTGTTCCCGCTCTCTCAAAGCATTTATCACCAGCACTTTCACCCCTTTCAGTGCCTTCACTCCCCTCTCGCTCAGCACCGATGCGTCAGTGATATACCCTAAAGCCCCTATCCTGAATCCTAAAATATCCAGACTACCATGCTTCACCCCTATCGGAAGCACCTCCACCCCGGCTGCGCTCACCCTCTCATATTCCTTTATCTCGACAAGCTCGATCACCGGGCTACCCGGATAATGACTCGTTCCGAAACAATAAGCCATATTCTGCCGCAGTCGCTCAGCCACATCCTTACGGCAATACACCGCCATGCCATTCTTATATGTCAGCGGGCGCAAGTCATCAAGTCCACCCACATGATCATAGTGTATGTGTGTCAGCAAAACAGCGTCTATCCTCTCATTCCTTATATAGCTTAGATATTGCTGTCTGAAATCGGGGCCGCAGTCTATGAGCAATCGTTTCCCCTCCGTCTCCACCATGACCGATGTGCGCAACCTGTGGTCATGGCTGTCGGTCGACCGGCACACCTCGCAATCGCACCCGATCACAGGCACGCCGCACGAAGTTCCGGTTCCAAGAAAAGTCACCCTCATTTCCTGTACTCTTCAAGCACACCATCCCTGAATATAAGGAATACACCCCCGTCATATTCCCAACGCTCGTATGTCGACGAGTAGTCATGCCCCCTTATCACATCTTTAGGCGACCCGATCGAGAGCCTCACATAGTCGCGCGTCATTCCCTTGACCAACCGTCCCTCCACAATCGCACGCCACACATTGTCCTCAATCTGGGCATATTTTTCCCGCGGATCGGTGAGCGAGAAAAGATGCTCGAAATTTCGCGTTGCCCTCCTTCCGTTACCCACGCTCATATACACCGAGTAATTACCCATACCGCGCAAAGCATCGTCAAGCGGTTCAAACACCACTCTCACCGGAAAATCACTGTTGCCCGCCACGACATTCACGATCCTGACCGGTATATATTTCAGTCGCGTCGCGCTTTTTAGGTCTCTATCGAGCCATCTCGGGGTCATGATGTAGTAAGTGTTCCCCACAAGGCGGCTCCGCAGCCGCTCGGCCACCCCGAGTTCCACCGTGAAAGGCACCTCTGTCACATCACGTTTTTTCAGCTCCTCGAGTGGAGCATTCACGCGATACACCAGCCTTTCGCCGCTCCCGCTCTTTCTGAACACCAGATCCGTGGCTTCCCCCGTAGGCGACACTGCCGCTTCTGCCCCTTCAAACTCTATCACATCACCCGGCTCAAGCTCCACGCTGCCACCACCGGCGGTGAAATTGAGCATAGCTTTTTTGTCCTCCACCATAAACTCCTTTCCGCGCTCCCAGCGTTCAAGCCCCTCGGTAGCCACATCGGCGAGATAAAGTCGCTCGGCCGTAGGCTCCGAAGCATTCTGCTTCTTCAGCTCGGCATTACCGATTCGCGGGGTACTCTCAACTCCGGTGAAACACCCCTGCGGCAGAACCACAAGCGTAGCGGTAGCAAGTATAAGGACTAATTTTCGCATTCCCTCAATCCTCTCCTATCTCTACGTTCTTTTCTCCCACGAGTTCAAAATCCTCAAAACGCCATTTCTCAGGATTAAAATTCCCCGCCACGAGATACCTGTAGATTTTCAGGCATGCCCATGCGTCGATCGAAGCATAACGCTGCTGAGAAGCCGAAAGCTCCTCTGCCTCCCAGTTCGACAGGCGTTGCGACTTCGATATGCGCCGTCCGAAGATTATACCATACACCTTTTGCAGACTCATGTCCGAGATGTCAAACTCCTTCACATAATTCTGGAGCTCGACAAATCCCTCAGGATTAAATCCCTCGCACACCTTGCAGATTGAGTGGAAATCATCTTTCACCGACAGGCCTACCTTGATCGGTTCCGCAGCCTCTAAAAACGTCTGCATCACCTTAGGCATACCGGTTTTGTTAAGTCTCACCAGAAAGCACTCATCGTCGGTCGAGAGTTGCAGGAGTGCCACCTTGTGTGACCGCCCCTTGGTGAAAGTCGGTCTTGTCTCGGTGTCAAACCCCACTGCGTCGCATTTGCTCAGGTATGTCACCACATCCCTCACACCCGACACAGTGTCAACCACATGTATCTTACCCTGATATTCTACAGGGGGCAACAACGAGACCTGTTCTTTTGTTATTGATAGCATTACTTTTTTCGACATTAGTTTTTGCCGGCGTTTGCCTCGGCCGACGTTTCCTTGATAAACGTCACGCACACCGCTCCAACCACGAGCGACACGCCGGCAATAATCATCATCCCCCATTGCGGAGCAAGACCATCATCGCTACCCAGAGCGGCAAGAATCCATCCCCCGGCGATTGCACCTATGATCTGTGGCAGACATATCGTGCAGTTAAACAGCCCGAGGTAGGCACCTATATTTCCACCCTTCAGTGAGTTGGTCAATATTGTAAACGGCCATGCAAGCATGGCTGCCCATGGGCAGCCGATCAGCAGGAACGACACAAAAAGCAGATATTGGTTCGTCAGCAGTCCGGCCGTCACAAATCCCGCTGCACCTAAAAGCAGACTGAGGGCATAGCTGAATTTGCGGCTCCTGAAGCGAGGAAGCACCACCGCCCAGAGCACCGATCCGATTGCCTGCACCGCAAACAATATTCCCACCCAGTTGCCGGCGGCGTTATACTCCTCCGAGTCAGTGTTAAGCACCACATGCTTGTCCGCTTCAATCTTCGCTACTGTCGCCGGGACCGTGATGTGCTTCACATCCTCAAGAAAGAGCTGATGCGTCTGCGGGTCTTCACCCATCATTCCGGCCGTGATCAGTTCGCTCTGCGATTTTATCGACTCGAGCGGCATCAGCAGTTTGCCGTCATTTATCACTTCCGTGCTGTCAGCTGTCAGCACATGCTTTGCACTTACAGCTAATTCCTTACCCGATGCATCTATGAAAGTTACACCCGTCACATATTCTGTCGTCGGGCAGTCAAAAGCATTCTTGGCAACCGTTCCGTTCGTGTAGGTCCACATAAACAGGAAAGCCACCCAGCAGAAAAACTGCACTAATCCCACCGTCCAGAATGTCTTGGGAGCCTTCACAAGAAGCTTTATGAGATTCTCGCGCTTCTCACCATCTCCGTTCTCCTTGCTGCTCGAGCCATTATATTCGGCATACACATGCGGAGGCCACTCCTTGATCTTCACCAGCGAGTAGATCACGCACAGCAGAAGTATCATTGCACCCGCATAGAACGAATAAACCACCGTCGGAGGCACTACTCCCGCAGCCGCAGTGTTTTGTATGCCGATCCACGTCAGCACAAACGGGAAAATAAACCCGACAATACTTCCCGCGTTGCAAAGAAAACTTTGTATCGAATATGCAAGTCCTTTCTGCTTCTCGTTCACCATGTCCCCCACAAGCATCTTGAAAGGCTGCATAGCCATGTTTATCGACGTGTCGAGCAGCATCAGGGCGATCAGCCCGAGGATGATAGCCGAAGAAACACCGAGATGGAAACTACCCGCATTCGGGAGCAGACACATCACCGCTACCGCAGCCACCGCCCCTACGATCAGATATGGCAGACGACGCCCAAACCGGTTCCATGTCCGGTCACTCATCGTCCCCACGATAGGCTGCACAAGCAATCCCATCAGTGGCGGGAGAATCCAGAAATAACTCAGGTCGTGAGGATCGGCACCAAGCGTTGCAAATATACGCGACACATTGGCACTCTGAAGCGCGTAGGCGATCTGAACACCAAAGAAACCGAAGCTCAGATTCCAGAGCTTCCAAAATCCTAAGTCGGGCTTTACTTTCATCTCCTTATCTTGTCTTTTTGTCTTGATTGCTTACAAAGAGCCCTTCCCTTCCGTTTCAGGCGGCAGCTGCAGGCTCTCTGCGGTGGCACCTCCCGCAAGGCTATAAAGCCATTCGATCTCCTCTTTCCATATCTCAGGCGCAGGAGTCTCAAGTATGATAGGAATGTTATCCATCCTTTCATCCTGCATCAGCATCTCAAAAAACTTCACCCCAAGCGTGCCGCGCCCCAGACTCGCATGGCGGTCGACCTTCTGCCCCACACCCTTTTTCGAGTCATTCAGGTGAAGTGCCGATAGATAATTAAAACCGATCGTGCGCCCGAAGTCATCCCATGTCTTCGTGTAGCCTTCGCGGGTCGTCATGTCATACCCGGCGGCAAATGTGTGGCACGTGTCCACGCACACCCCCACGCGGCTCTTATCCTCAACCTTGTCTATTATCTCGGCGATCTGCTCAAATGTATATCCTAAATTCGATCCTTGACCCGCAGTCGATTCTATCACCGCCTTCACCCCCTCGCTGTTAGCGAGAGCAAGATTTATCGACTCAGAGATCACGCGCAGGCACTCCTCCACGCTGCTCTCTCTCAGGTGAGAGCCGGGATGAAAATTCAGCATCGTCAGCCCTAACTGTCGGCAACGAGCTATTTCATCCATGAAAGCCTCACGCGACATTTTCAGTTTCTCGGCATCGGGAGCACCGAGATTTATCAGATAGCTGTCATGAGGCAGGACCTTCGAAGCATCATATCCCAGCCGCGCGCAATTCTCCTTGAAAGCCTCCGCCTCCTTATCCTTGATCACAGGCGAGCGCCACCGCGACGGGTTGCGGGTGAAAAGCGCAAACGACTTTGCCCCGATCTCAGCGGCATTCACCGGAGCATTCGACACGCCCCCCGATGTTGACACATGTGCACCTATATATTTCATCACTCAGCCTGCAAATTCTGGTAAGTTTTACATCACTTCATTTTGTCACTTCTCCACAAAAATAAACATTTCAGCCGTAATCACAGCAGACATCTCCCCACCTTATCTCATTTTTAGCGTATATTTGCATTCATGAATGAAATCCGCACTGTCTCCGCCGTCCGCTACATCCTCCCGCTTCGCGAGGGAGGATCTCTCCCCGCGCTTGTCGACGCCGACGACCAGTTCAAGTACGTTCTGAAATTCCGGGGCGGCGGACATGGAGCCAAAGCACTGATAGCCGAATTTATAGGAGGCGAGCTCGCACGCGCCGCACATCTCCGTGTACCCGAGCAGGTATTTGTCAACCTCGACGAAGACTTCGGGCGCACCGAAGGCGACGAGGAGATTCAGGACCTCCTTCAGGCGAGCCGCGGACTCAACCTCGGCCTCCACTTCCTCACCGGCGCGCTCACGTGGGATGTGTCCGTCAACCATGCCGATCCCCTCGAAGCATCCCGCATCGTCTGGTTCGACGCCTTTATCACCAACGTCGACCGCACATGGCGCAACACCAACATGCTTCTGTGGCACAACCGCGAGCTCTGGCTCATCGACCACGGAGCATCACTCTACTTCCACCACAACTGGACAGGCTGGGAAAAAGCCGCCCTCTCACCCTTCCCCTACATCAAAGACCACGCCCTGTTGCGCGACGCCTCCATGCTTGAGCAGGCCGACGCAGAGATGCGCACCCTCATCACCCCCGCCGTAATCGACGAGATCATCCAGGCCATCCCCACGACATGGCTTCTTCAGGCATCAGCCGACATCTCCCCCGACGAGCAGCGCCACGTCTACGCCCAATTCCTCAAAACACGATTGTCCAACTCCTCAATCTTCCTCAACCATGCCCGCGACACAAGGAATGCACTTGTATGAATACGCCGTAGTGCGCTACATGCCACGGGTTGAACGAGAGGAATTTCTCAACGTCGGCCTGGTCATGATGTGCAAGCGGCGCCGTTGGCTTCGTGTGCGCATCCAGTTTGACCCCGAAAAAGCCCGCATACTCTCACCCTCCACCGACACCACCCTCATCCGTCGCCAGCTCGACTCATTCGCCCTTATAGCCGAAGGCCGAGAGCCCAACACCGCCGGCTTGGAAACCCACGAACGCTTCCGTTGGCTCACCGCCGTACGCTCAGCCTGCATCACCACCTCGCGCCCCCATCCCGGCCTCACCCCCGACCTCGACGCCACCTTCGACCGCCTCTTCACCGAGCTCATCCTCTGACCCCCGCTCTCGGTCTCCTCCCCAGCTACCTAAGCTATCCCAGCTACATAAGCTATATAGCCATTAAAATCATTAATCCTTCACATCCTCCACACCCTCCGCGATCTCAGCGCCCTCCGCCTCCTCCGCACCCCTCCGCGCCCTCCGAGTTCCCCGAGTTCTCTATTCTTTCAGCGCT
>CAYSKE010000007.1:0-15137 GCA_964431465.1 uncultured Muribaculaceae bacterium
CCACTATCACGCGCAGCTCGCGGCCGGCCTGTATGGCGTAGGTCTTCACCACGCCGGGATACGACAGAGCCAGCTGCTCCAGATCCTTCAGACGCTTGATGTAGGCCTCCACGATCTCACGGCGTGCGCCGGGGCGTGCGCCCGATATGGCGTCGCACACCTGCACGATCGGAGCAAGCAGCGAAGTCATCTCTATCTCATCGTGGTGAGCGCCTATGGCATTGCATATATCAGGTTTCTCCTTGTACTTTTCAGCCAATTTCATGCCGAAGAGTGCGTGCGGCAGTTCAGGCTCCTCGTCAGGCACTTTGCCTATGTCATGCAGCAGACCCGCACGACGAGCACGTTTCGGGTTCAGTCCGAGCTCCGAAGCCATCACAGCACACAGATTGGCAGTCTCCCTCGAGTGTTGCAGCAGATTCTGGCCGTAGCTCGAGCGGTATTTCATCTTGCCCACGATGCGTATCAGATCAGGATGCAGGCCATGTATGCCCAGATCGATAGCCGTGCGCTTGCCCGTCTCGATAATCTCCTCCTCGATTTGTTTTCTCACCTTGGCCACAACCTCCTCGATGCGGGCAGGATGGATACGTCCGTCCGTCACAAGCTGATGCAGGGCGAGGCGGGCGATCTCGCGACGCACAGGGTCAAATCCCGAAAGCACGATCGCCTCAGGCGTGTCGTCCACGATGATTTCAATACCCGTAGCAGCCTCCAGAGCGCGTATGTTGCGACCTTCGCGACCGATGATGCGACCCTTTATCTCGTCCGAATCGATGTGGAACACCGTCACCGAATTCTCGATAGCCGTTTCCGAGGCCACACGCTGTATCGACTGCACCACGATCTTCTTCGCCTCCTTGTTGGCCGTCATTTTCGCCTCATCCATGATGTCGTTGATGTAGGCGGCCGCAGCCGTCTTAGCCTCGTCGCGCATCGACTCCACCAGCTTTTCCTTAGCTTGCTCAGCCGTCAGCCCCGATATATGCTCAAGCTCCTCCAGAGCTTTGCGGCGCACCTCCTCCACCTCTTCGGCTTTGGCGTCAAGCTGCATCCTGCGATTTTCGAGCGCATTCTTCTGGCTGTCAAGATCATTTTTAGTGCGCTGATTCTCACTCTGCTGCTGGTTGAGCTGAAGTTCACGCTGCTTGATGCGCGCCTCGGCCGACTGCACCTTCGACATCCGTTGCGAAGCCGTCTTTTCAGCCTCATTCTTTATCTTCATCTCCTGCTCGCGGGCTTCAAGCAACTTATTCTTTTTCAGAACCTCAGCCTCGCGCTCAGCCTCCTCGATGAGAATCCTCGCGCGGCTTTTTCCCGACTGCTGCTGCACCAGAAGCGTCACTCCCGCTCCTGCCGCTACTCCCAGCAAAGCTATGATTATGTAATACAGTACGCTCATTTTATTGTTTTTGAATATGATGACTTATTTAGTTAGTTCATTTATATATAGTTAATTATGTTCCTATAAAAAAACTCGGCACACATCCGTCCCTCATTCTCCGGTCAAGGTGTTCACCCTCCGGTAGTCAGGAGCGCGGTGCGTGTCGCGTCAGTTTTTTCTTTTCTCTTCTTTCTCGTGGCCTGCGTTCCCGCCTCTCCCGGCGTGGCAACCATCGGCCCGCGATATATCTCCAATCACCTCTTGCAGGGTGTTCACTCCATTTCAGTCAGCAACGCATCCAGCTCACCATCAGCATCCTTCAGGCAACCTTCCATACGCTCCATTGCCAGATTCAGAGTCTCGAAATTTCTCGCGAAGTGAAACGCTATCAGCGTCATAAGCTCCTGCGGAGCCTTCGTCGGGAATCTCAGTTTCCATCTCTCCCACAAGTAGTTGAGAGCGACTTCAGCCTTTCTGATAGCCTCCTCCTGAGCAGGCTCGATATCCATGTGGAGCGGAAGCAGATCCGCTATCCTGACTGTAATATGTTGTTTCTCTGCCATCTCCGTCACAAAGCATTAGAAATATTCAAAATCCTCAACTCTGAAGATCAGAGATACAGTGATCTATCTCACGCACAAGTTCCGACAGCATGGCACGACTCCGTCTCATCTCATCTATGCCCGGGCGGGCCGACGTCACAACCGACAGATACTCCACCTTCATCTTCAACTCGCGTATCTCGCGGTCTTTACGGGAGATCTCTTCTTCAAGTCGGCTGATCTCATCGCGAGCCGCATCACGCTGCTCTACTGCCTGTTGATAGCGTTTGGCGACCATCGCGGCTTTGCCGCGAAGCCTCTCAACTGCCCTTTCAAAGTCAAATGCCATGACTCAAACAACCGACTGTTTTTGCGATGAAACATTGTGTACTCGCCGGAAACTGACGCAAGAATTCACATCCACGACACATCATCCGGCATCTACATACTGTCCGTAGTTTTGCAAATTTAATCACATGCCGTCACATTTCAAAACATTTCCCCTCCAAAATCACCTCACACCCTCTCACTGAAATTCTAAAACCTCCTCCGAGTTATCCGAGCACTCCGAGTTCTCTAAGTTCTCTAAATCTTCCGAGTACTCCCATAATAAAAGTCGATGCCGTTTTCCCCTTTTCAGGAAAAAACGGCATCAGCATAGTGCTATGGCTAATGCTTTATTCCGAGACTACCTCAAAAGGTATTTCTACGGCAACCTCCTTGTGAAGGTTAAGAGTAGCGGTGTATTCGCCAACCTCCTTCACAGGATTCTTGATTACGATGATCTTGCGGTCGATGTCGAAACCTGCCTTCTGCAGAGCCTCAGCGATCTGGATAGCGTTTACGCTGCCGAAGATAGTGCCGGTCGAGCTGGTCTTTGCGCCGATAGTGAGCTTAACATCGGCCAGCGAAGCTGCGAGAGCCTCGGCATCGGCTTTGATCTTGGCGAGCTTGTGGGCGCGCTGACGCTGATCCTCGGCGAGCTGCTTCATAGCCGAAGGAGATGCGATCACTGCCTTGCCCGTGGGGATGAGGTAATTGCGGCCGTAGCCCGACTTCACCTCCACTACATCGTCCTTATAACCGAGGTTGGCGATGTCTTCCTTAAGAATAATTTTCATGACTTCTTTATGAATTGGGGGTGATTTACTTCATCAGGTCAGTTACATAAGGCAGAAGAGCCAGATGACGGGCACGCTTCACTGCCTGAGCTACACGACGCTGGAACTTCAGAGAAGTACCTGTGATGCGGCGGGGAAGGATCTTGCCCTGCTCATTGAGGAACTTCTTGAGGAACTCAGGGTTCTTATAGTCGATGTACTTGATGCCGCTGCGCTTGAAACGGCAGTACTTTTTCTTCTTGACGTCTACCGACAGGGGAGTCAGATAGCGGATTTCTGAATTGTTCTGTGCCATGATCAAGCTTCGGTTTGTGCGGGTTCTACGGTTGTGGCTTTCGGAGCGCTGGCAAGCGAGCGACGCTTGGCGGCATACTCGGCTGCGTACTTGTCAAGACGGAAGACAAGGAAACGCATCACATTGTCGTCACGACGGAAAGCGGTCTCGAGCTTCTTGACAAGAGTCGGATCGCCGTCAAACTCTACGAGCACATAGTAACCGGTGCTCTTCTTTTCGATGGGGTAAGCAAGTTTTTTTACACCCCACTCCTCCTCGTTCACGATGGTAGCACCGTTGTCGGTGAGTACCTTCACAAACTTGGCAGCCGCTTCCTTCATCTGCTGGTCAGACAAAACGGGAGTTAAAATGAAAACGGTCTCGTAATGGTTCATTTGTGAAACTTATTGAATTGTGTTTGGTGGCCGACGCAAGGACATGCCTCGCGAAAAACCGCCGCAAAATTAATTATTTTTTACCACTTTACAAAAAAAATCTCCACCACACGACAATCATCCACTCATCATGCGTCCCATCTCAGAGTTCTCCGAGTCCTCCGAGCTCTCCCAAGCCTCCCCAAATTAGCCCCTTATAAAAAAATCATCGGAGTCCTCCGATCGCTCCGAGAACCCCGATAATTCAATTTATTCTTTCTCCTTACTTTACTTTCTCGATGCCTCGTCGAGAGCCTTGCGTGCCTTCTTGGTTATACCCTGCCACGGCTGCTGCGGGTCATTCACATCCGAGGTTCTGATTTCCTCAAGCACAGCCTCCACGCCGCTCACATCCACGCCGGCCGAACGCAGCGCGCGCACCTTTTCAGCCGTTTCGATGCCATCGATCAGACGCTCAAAACGCATCGACGAGCGGTTGTAGGGATAAACCAGATAAGTGTCGCCCGAGCTCCAGTTGCCATAGCGGCTGTCGTTCTGCGGGTCGGCAGGCCATGAATTGTAAGCCCAGCGCAGCATTCCGTCATAATCCCATGCAAGGCCATACCATCCCAAGAGTTCGGCCTCATAAGGCTCCGAATAAGTGAAAGTATTGGGATAAAGCGGACCGCAGCACACATAGAATGTGGTTTTGTAACCCTGATCGCGGCGAGCTTCGATATCGCTGTGCTCGGCAGGCTGACGCTGTGCCACACACACGTCGCGCATCATCGTGTACTTCTTGTATGACTTGTGGTTGTCGGCAAGCGCGAAGCCCATCTCGGGAGCGCACTTTTCAAGCACCTTCACTGCGGCGTCCATAGCCTCCGGCGAACGCTCGTCCATAGCGATATTCGTTATCTCAAGCCATCCTTTTTCACCGAGATGCTTCTTGAAGTCGAGCAGGAACGGCTCCCATATCTGGCCGAAAATCTCAGTACCCGGCTCAGCCACCACAGTCACCTTCTCACCTTTCGCCTCGTCGTAATATTCCAGCTCGCAGTTCCAGGGCACCATCGAGTAGCAGTTGATCATCTCATTGATGCCGATACCCATCATCATTTCCACCCAGCGGTCAAACACTGCGTAGTCATATTCCCATGTGCCATCCTTCTTGAGAGTCCAGTTGATCATGTTCTCATATCCGTCGTAGCACTGATGATTCCACGGGTCTTTGTTGAGATTGGCGGTAATCACCTTTTGGCCGGCGGCAGCCAGACGCTCCATCAGCGGCACCATGGCAGCGAAATGCTCGTCGCTCCACAATTCCAGTCCCTGTGCGCGTGCCACAGCCGTAGGATGCTGCCACAGGTCAAGATGATAGTTCCACTTGTCAGGCGAAGCCAGAGTGTGATCCTGCACCTCGAGAGTCATCGGCAAAACCACCTTTTCACCGTTCACACCCTTCACTGTCACATCGGTGCTATACACACCTGCTGCGGCATTCTCAGGAACCGAAATAGTGATCCACATCGGTCGGGTGGTCATCCCCGCCATGTCAAATATCTTGAGCGAGTCAAGCATGTCGGGCATCAGGCGCGTAGCCTTACCCACGCTGAAAAGACTGTCGGCAATCGTGTAGCGCACAAATTTTGCATCGGCTATGCTACCCGGCAGAGTTCCCGCATCCGACTTGAAATCTGCTATTTCACAGGTTATACCGTCAACGCTGTCGGTCGACCACAGCACAAGCTGAGCCGACTCCTTTTCACCCTTCCATGCCACTACCTCACAGGCATCAGTGCTCACACCCTGCGGCACAGTGCTACGGCGGTAGTGTAAATCCGTTTCACCCCATGCGCCGTGCAGACCCTTTTCCACTGCATCCCATTGCGCCACTTCCTCGGCAGTGAGTGCCAGAGGATCATCAGCCTCCTTGAAAGTATCTACAGGAGTATAACTCTTCTGACATCCCGTCAGCATCGACACTGCCAGTGCCGACATTGCAAGAACTTGTGATTTGATTCCCATGATATGATTACCAATAAATTATATATTACTAATTCTCCTCCAAGGTCTCCGAGATCTCCGATTGCTCCGAGTCCTATGACCTCTCCGACTCCTCCCTCGCTTGTAGGGACGCACCATGGTGCGTCCGCCCCGTCACTTCAATATCTCCGCGAGCCGTCTCATCGCCTCGCCGCGGTGACTTATCGCATTCTTTTCATCCTCGCTCATCTCCGCGAAAGTGCGGCTTTCACCTGTCGGCTGAAACACCGGATCGTAGCCGAAACCGCTCGCGCCCGAAGCCGAGTCCGTTATCCGGCCCTCGCACTTCCCTTCCACCATCTGCTCCTTGCCGTCGGTGATCAGAGCCACCACCGTCCTGAACCGTGCAGTGCGGTCGCTCTTCCCGGCAAGATTCTCCAGCAGAAGTTTCATGTTGGCCGCTGAGTCGTGTCCTGCACCCGGAGCATACCGGGCCGATCTCACACCCGGCTCGCCACCGAGAGCATCCACTTCCAGACCCGTGTCGTCGGCAAAACAGTCCACGCCGTAGCGTTCGCTCACCCATCTCGCTTTCATCAGCGCGTTTCCTTCAAGCGTGGGAGCGGTTTCAGGTATATCGTCATGGCAACCGATGTCGTTGAGCGACTTCACCTCGACCTTACCCTTGAGGATAGCTCTCGCCTCAGCGAGTTTATGGGCGTTGTTTGTAGCGAAAACTATACTCCTCATCTCAGAGCACGATGTTTACGATGCGGCCCGGTACCACTATCACCTTGCGCGGCTCCTTACCTTCGAGCCACTTCGCAGCAGCCTCATGGTTGAGTGCTATTTCCTGCACCTCGGCCTGAGTTGCCGATGCGGGAGCCACCACGTTGTAGCGCACCTTACCGTTCACCTGCACCGGATAGGTCTTCGTGTCCTCCACAAGATACTCCTCATTGCACACCGGCCACTGAGCGTCGCATATCGTCGTCGTGTTGCCCAGATCGTGCCAGAGCTGCTCGGTGATGTGCGGTGCAAACGGAGCCAAGAGCACCAGAAGCGGCTCAAGCACCTTGCGGCTGTGGCATTTCTGCGAAGCGAGTTCGCTCACGCATATCATGAATGCAGCCACCGAAGTGTTATATGAGAAATTCTCTATATCCTGCGTTACCTTCTTTATCAGTTTGTGCAGTGATTTGAGTGATTCCTTTGAGGGCTCGCTGTCATCCACAAGCCACTCGCCACCTTTCCAGTAAAGACCCCACAGCTTGCGCAGGAAGCGGTTTACACCGTCGATGCCGTTGGTATCCCACGGTTTGCTCTGCTCGAGCGGGCCGAGGAACATTTCATAGAGTCGCAGCGTGTCCGCGCCATATTTCTCGATGATATCGTCAGGATTGACCACGTTGAACATCGACTTCGACATCTTCTCCACTGCCCAACCGCACACATAGCGGCCGTCATCCTCAGTGATGAACTCTGCCGTGGCATATTCCGGACGCCACTTCTTGAATGCCTCCTGATCCAGCACGTCGTTGCTCACGATATTCACGTCCACATGGATCGGAGTCACATCATACTCATCCTTCTTGCCGAGCGTCACAAATGTGTTTGTGTCCTTTATGCGGTACACAAAATTGCTGCGACCCTGTATCATGCCTTGGTTGATCAGCTTCTTGAACGGCTCCTCTTCGGCAACCACACCGAGGTCATAGAGAAATTTGTTCCAGAAACGGCTGTAGATCAGGTGACCGGTAGCGTGTTCAGTGCCACCTATGTAGAGATCCACATTTCTCCAGTATTCATTAGCCTCCTTCGACACAAGTGCCTCGCTGTTGTGAGGATCCATGTAGCGCAGATAGTAGGCGCTCGACCCTGCGAAGCCCGGCATCGTGCAGAGTTCAAGAGGATAGCCCTCCTCAGTCACCCAGTTTTTGGCGCGTCCCAGCGGCGGTTCGCCCGTTTCGGTAGGCAGATATTTGTCAACCTCAGGAAGTAGCAGCGGCAGTTTATCCTCGCTCAGCAGATTAGGGATGCCATCTTTGTAATATACCGGGAACGGCTCTCCCCAGTAACGCTGACGGCTGAATATAGCATCGCGCAGGCGGTAGTTCACCTTCACCTTGCCTATACCCTTCTCCTCTACAAATTCCTTAGCCTTCTTTATGGCATCCTTCACCTCGAGACCATTCAGATTCAGTTCGCCGCCGTCGCTGTTTATCATTATACCGCTCTTGGCGTCGAAGCTCTCCTCGCTCACATCAGCCCCTTCGATAAGAGGGATGATCTCAAGGTTAAATTTCTTTGCGAAAGCATAGTCACGGCTGTCGTGGGCAGGCACGGCCATGATAGCGCCCGTTCCGTAACCGGCAAGCACATAATCGCTCACCCACACCGGAATTTTCTTACCCGTGAGCGGGTTGATGGCATATGAGCCGGTAAACACACCCGTCACCTTCTTCTCTATCATTCTCTCGCGCTCGGTCTTGTGCTTGATCGAGTTGATATACTCGTCCACCTCGGCGCGCTGCTCCGGAGTGGTGAGCTGATCCACATACTTGCTTTCCGGAGCAAGCACCATGAAAGTCACGCCCATCACGGTGTCGGCGCGGGTGGTGAATATCTCCATCACCACATCATCGTTGCCATCCACCTTAAACTTCATCTCGGCACCCTCGCTGCGACCTATCCAGTTGCGCTGTGTCTCTTTCAGCGACGGAGTCCAGTCTATTGTCTCCAGACCGTCGAGCAGACGCTGTGCGTAGGCCGATACACGCAGACACCACTGGTACATCAGTTTCTGTTCCACCGGATAGCCGCCGCGCAGTGAAACGCCTTCGCTCACCTCGTCATTGGCAAGCACCGTGCCCAGCGCAGGGCACCAGTTCACCATCGTGTTGCCAAGATAAGCAAGGCGGTAATTCATCAGCACGTCGCTCTGCTCCTTCTCGCTCATCTTCTTCCACTCCTCGGCGGTGAAGGTAAGTTCGCGACCCAAAGCCGCGTTCACCCCCTTGCTTCCCTCCTTCTCAAAGTGCTCGATAAGCGACTTGATAGGCATGGCCTTGTTAAGCTTCGTGTCATAGTACGACTCAAACATCCGCTCGAAAGCCCACTGTGTCCACTTGTAGTATTCCGGATCACACGTTCTCAGTTCGCGGCTCCAGTCATAGCAGAAACCTATCTTTTCAAGCTGCTCCTTATAGCGCTTGATATTGTCGTTGGTAGTCTTTTCAGGATGCTGACCTGTCTGAATTGCATACTGCTCTGCGGGCAGACCGTAGGCATCGTAGCCCATCGGGTGAAGCACATTGAATCCCTGAAGGCGTTTGAAACGCGAGTAGATATCCGAAGCTATATAACCAAGCGGATGTCCCACATGCAACCCTGCTCCCGAGGGGTAGGGAAACATGTCGAGCACGTAGTATTTCTTACGGTTGTTGTCGATATCCGTCTTGTAGGTGTTGTCCTTTTTCCACTGCTGCTGCCAGCGCGATTCTATGTCTCTGTGATTGTATTCCATGTCGGCAAAATTATATTGCTCTCAGTTTCTTTTTTGTGTTAAATGTCCATTTGTCCCGGCCGTAACATCGGCTCGGTTATTTGCTCATCTCGAGCATCCTTTCGATCGGCTTGACAGCTTTGGCAGCCGTCTCTGCATCCACCTCTATCGCCGGCGACATATTTTTCAGGCAGTCGCGCAGCTTCTCCAGAGTGTTCAGCTTCATGTAGCTGCAGTCATTGCAGCCGCAAGTGCTGTCGGTCGGAGGCACCGGGATGAATTCCTTGTCGGGACACGACTTCTTCATCTCATGCAGTATGCCGCTCTCAGTTGCCACGATAAATTTTTTCCCCTCGCTCTCTTGAGCGTGCTTGAGCAACTTTGCTGTAGAGCCCACCACATCGGCGAGCATCAGCACCACTTTCTTGCATTCGGGATGCGCAAGCACCTCCGCGTCAGGGTTAGCCTTCTTCAGTTCGATCAGTTTCTCCACCGAGAACTGTTCATGCACATGGCATGCACCGTCCCACAGCACCATCTCCCGTCCTGTCATCCGGTTTATGTAGCTTCCGAGATTCCGGTCAGGGCCAAATATTATCTTTGCATCCTCAGGGAGCTGGTTCACGATCGACAGTGCGTTCGACGAAGTGACCACTATATCCGTCAGAGCCTTCACGGCTGCCGACGTGTTCACGTAGCTCAGCACCGTGTGATCAGGATGAGCCTTGATGAACTCGGCGAAATCCTCGGCCTGACAGCTGTCGGCGAGCGAGCACCCTGCATTCACATCAGGCACAAGCACCGTCTTCTCAGGGCAAAGTATTTTTGCCGTCTCACCCATGAAATGCACGCCGCAGAGCACGATCACATCCTCCTTCAGCGTCCGCGCGATTTGAGCCAGCGCAAGACTGTCACCTATGAAATCAGCCAGATCCTGTATCTCCCCCTGCTGATAATAGTGAGCGAGGATCACCGCCCCTCTCTCTTTTTTCAGCTTCAGGATCTCCTCCTTCAGTGATTCATTGCAGCTGCACTTTTCGTCGGCTTTCATTATTATTTTATAATTTGAATTCTTTGAAAAAAATTTTGTGTAGTAATAGTAATGGATGTTGACAATGCTCCACAACTTTCTCTCTCATTGCTTGACTTTGTCACTTATCATCCGTCATCAATGGCTTATTTAGCCGTTATCTACACATGACCCTTTTATGAATCAGCATACTACAGCTTTATAAACACACTGTTGATTTCTTGCAAAGTTAATAATTTTTACTTGTAAATAGCTTCAAAAGTGTAGAAAACGTTGTTTAGAATCATAGCTGTTGCCGATGATAGCGCCGCAGGTTCTCAACACTTCCCCAAGTCCGGTTTTTCATCATGGCCGGGTGTTGATATGCCATCCCTCTATTAACATTACTTTCTACACATTTTCATCATTATCCACACTTTGTTCACAGCTTATAAACACAATTTTTTATCTTTGCTATATGGAAAATTCGGTCGACAGCATAAGGAAGCAGATTGCCGCACGCAACGTGGCGCCAGTATATTACATTCACGGTGAAGAAGGTTTCTTCATCGATGAGATTGTGCGTCTCTTCTCTGAGTACCTCCCCGAGCCCGACCGTCCTTTCAACATGTTCACTTTCTACGCCGCCGAGCAGACCCCCGACGATGTCATGGATATATGCCGTCGTTATCCCATGATGGCCGACCGTCTGGTGGTGATAGTGCGCGAGGCGCAGACGGCCGGCGGACGTTGGCTTAACAAACTCTCCTCCTACGTTGCCTCTCCATCTCCCACAACGCTTCTTGTCATTGCCGCGCGAGGTGAAAACCCTTCATGCAAGGAGTTTACCACGGCAGTGAAAAAGGGTGGGGGAGTCGACATTGAGTTTAAGAAAGAAAAAGAGTCACATATCAACGCCCTCCTCATCGACTTCCTTGAGAAGAAGCGCCTCAGCTATGAGCCCAAGGCACTTGAGATGATAAAGGAGTTTGTAGGTACCGATCTCTCGCGCATCTACAACGAAGTCGCCAAGATGAGTGTAGCCCTCGGCGAGGGAGCCACAGTTACCCCCGAGAGTGTCCAGAGCCTCATAGGAGTCAGCACCGAGTACAACAATTTCGAGCTAAAGCACGCCTTAGCCGCGCGTGATTATGTGAAAGCCATAAAGATAACCCGGCATTTCACCGCCAACCAGAAAAACAACCCTTGGGCAGTCACTTCCGCCATGCTTTTCGATCTCTTCTCATCCACCCTTGTGGCATACTACACCCCCGGAGGCGATCAGAATCTCGTGAAGGCACTTGGATTGAGAAGCACATGGCAACTATCCGACATCACCCTTTGCAAGTCTAAATACAATCCTTGGCAGCTTATCGACATCATCTCTCTCATCCGCCGGTTTGACGCCGCAGCCAAAGGCAACGGAAGCCGTCGAAACGCATTCTTGCTGCAGGAAGAACTCATCATGGACATCCTCACCTCTCCCGGTCGTCGTCAATGATCCTTTTCTCTATCTTAAATGTTTAACTCAAAAAGTAAAATCATTTCAATCCTATGAAAAAAATAGCCCTGCTTTTTATCATGCTGTCAGCAGTTATGCCTGCTGTCATGGCGCAGAACACAATATCGGTTACCGGCAAGTCCGAGCTCACTGTTCAGCCCGATGAAGTCCACCTCCTTCTCACCGAGAAAGAATATCACCGCATTGACTTCAAAGGCAAGGTATTCATTGACTATGGTGATTACTCTTCAGGCATCACCTTCGACCAGTCGCTTTATGAGTCCACCCTCCCCGACGCGAAATTCCAGTTCAAGGTAGGCGACAAAGTCTATGAAGGGAAGAAAAAAGACATTAAGTACACCCTTGTAGGTATCGACGTTCTTGAAGATCGTGTCATCAAGGCAGCCAACAAAGCCGGAATAAACAAAAAGGACATCAACATTTCAGAACTCGGCGACTACTGGCGTTGGCGCAACGGGCCCTACACCATATCGAAGCAATATGATATAAAACTTCACAACCCCGAGCAACTCAATAAATTCATCTCTGCGCTCGACAAGCAGGGAGTATCATCCCTCTCGTTCGGCGAGATGAAAAACAACGACATGGAGCAGTACGACCGCAAGGGACGCATTCAGGCATTGGAAAATGCCCGTGACAAAGCCGCCTATATGGTGCAGACCTTCAATGGCACACTTGCCGACCCCTTGCAGATTGTCGACGGCAATATGCCTGTGACCACCACCGTTGTTCAGCCCCGCATGCTCAAGTCAATGGCGATGAACGATATGGTTGAGGAAGCAACTTATGGAGTTATGGATGCCGGAGCCTCGCTCGAGTCGCTAAACACCTTCCCCATGATCAAGAAAACCTACAACGTCAGCATCATCTTCAACGTCACCTATCCCCAATAAAATTTTTATCCTCATTATAAAAAAATCCGAGAACTCTGATTGCTCTGAGCTCTCGGATTTTTCTTAATTATTTTCCATTATCTTTTTATAAAACCGCTTGCATATCCTCTCGTGTCTCATGATCATGTAAATCATGATGAAATTAAACACCGTCAGTTCGGCGGCAAAATATAGCCACGGCATCTTCACCACTAAAGCGATAAAAAGAGTGATGGCGCGCCAGTTGAAAGTGAGGATATTGGTGTACTTCATCAGCGGCTTCGATGCAGCCCTGAATTCCTCTCTGAACCAGTCGGGCACATTTCCCTCAGGCCATCTTTGCCTGATTTCGCGACGCAGTTTCTGCATCGCCGGGCTCGTTGCCTCCTGCTGCAAGGTATATCCTATGTAGAAACCCAGTGTCAGTCTTTTAAGCCATTTACGTTTAGGAGTTTCTGCAAGCTGTTTTTTCAGATTATAGGAATTGTCCAGCTCGCTTCCAGATCTTCCGTTGACAAAAAACAGATGAAACTGCCGGTATATGTCCGCCATGGCAGCCTGTTTGCCATGGCAGATGCCTGCAAGCACAGCCATGACCCATATCACCCACGGATATTCGCTGAAAAACACCGATGTGCGTGGTTCCCTGAGGCATATGGCTATATAGATTGATGCAAACCATAGATCACCTGCCATGCCGTCGAGTATGCGCCCAAGACGTGAATACTGTTTGGTCATGCGGGCGAGCTGGCCGTCGGCGCTGTCAAACGAATTTGCCCAAATAAGCAGAAGCATTCCGAGCATATTGGTCCACAAATCATTGTAGTACATCATCACGCCTGCGGCCACACCTATGAAGATCGAGGCGATAGTGATGGCATTGGGATGTATGCCCAGCTTTTTAGCTATGATTGCCCATACATACCCCACCGGGCGATAGAAACATAAATCTATGGTTTCTTCAGTATCAGAGCTCTTTAGAGTGCTTTTGTAGCTTTCCTTCAGTTCTTGTAGAGTCATTATGTCTGGCCAGAGGATTAGAATTTATTGGTAAAACGCCCGTGTATCACGAAATTTGTCATGGAGTGGGCGATGCGGTCAAAACGTGTGCGGCGGTACACGAAGTATCGTTGCAGAGTGAAATTAAAACCAAGTGAAACTATGATTGCCACGAGCAGACGCGCCGCCGTGAAATATCCGTCAGGTTTGAAACCTATCGTTTCGAGAAGATGCCAGCGACAAAGAAGCCAGTACATCCCTTGTGTTCCACCGGCATTAAGTAGCAGACTCCCCACCCACACCATTGCGAATTTGGCTGCCAGAGCTTTCCACGGGCAATCCTCCACTCTGAAGGTGAAGCGGTAATTGAGCATGAAGTTCACTATGCCACCTGCTACCGCACCGATAGCCGCAGAAATGAGAGGAGTCAGAAAAAGCCACTTGAACATCACGAAGCTCACCACAAAATCCACAAGCCCCGATGTCTGCGACGACACCCCCGACCTGAGCAGGGTACTCACAAAATCGTTGCTGTAGACCAAGTGGCGGCCTAAGTGCTTAATCCGTCTGCGCATCTCTTGAAGTGATCTGTTACCGTCTTCCTTTTCTCTGCTTGAGTTGGCGCAGCACGTAGCGGGCAATAGCCGAGCTTGCTTCTTTGCGGCAAGGAGCGAAACTGGGCCAGTCATTCACATCTATGATCATCAGTTCCCCGTTGGGCAGAAGCATGCAATCGCCACCATACACATCTATTTCAAGAACCTCGGCAGCCTTTTCACAAATCTCCTTCAGCTTGTTCTCATCAAAGTCAGCTTGCGACTCACCGTCGGCATCAGGCCCGTAGTGACGTGAATCCATCGGGAGGAACCAGTTGAAAAATCCAGTCCCTCTTATTCCGTAGAATCTTATCAGATCACCTATCACATGTTCTGTTATGAGTGCGCGCCTTATGCCTCGCAGAAAATACTCATGAAGCACCTCCTGAGCCTCCTCGGCATGACGTACAAATGTCACATCCTCCTTGTGCATCGAGTGAAAATCGGCCTGCTTGATCCAGCATTTACCTATATTCAGTTCTTTAAGCCGTTTAAGAGCCGATTTGTCGGTGTCGACCGTGAAGTTCACAGGATAAGGGATAGAATTTCCCATCAGTATGCGGCTCATCCGCTCACGTCGGCAGTTTTCTATGCCATAACCCGAGTTGACCACATACATCCCCTCCTTTTCAAGTTGTTCGAGCCGTTCAACACATTTCGGCGAGCGGCACATTGCCAGCAGGCAATCCATCTCCTTAAGTTCAGCGATGGCATTATCATCCATTCCGCCGAATTGCTCCTCGCTGTAAAGTTTCACTTCACAGCCGCGTTTACGCAACTGGTCGCCGACGGCGTTCATTATCGCCGCGTCATTGCCGATATGGTTAGGGGAATAGTCTCGTGCACGCAGTATTCCCGCAATTCTTGCTGTTGACAAAACGTAGGTGGTAGGGGGATAGGATTTATATTGACGCTACAAAGATAATAAAAGTTTAAGAGCTTCCTTAAGATTT
>CAYSKE010000007.1:15237-27359 GCA_964431465.1 uncultured Muribaculaceae bacterium
ATTGTTGTCGCTTTTATCGGTGCGAGACTGTCAAGATGCCCCTCCTCCTTCTCGCTAAAGGCGGGGGAGGGGCTTAGTAGTTGGCACAGTTTGATGAGCAGCAGCTCGGCAAGAAATGACTTGTTGGTGGCCTCGCGGTAATGCAGGTCTGCATCATTGCAAAGGCTCATGGCCTTGTAGAAGAAATCGGGCGGGAACTTTGAGGCCGCTTCAGCCATCAGTTTTTTCTCCTCCTCGGGAGCGTCCACAAGCAGGAGTGTGCGCGGGTCGCGGGCAGCCATCATGTCGCGCAGCCACGATGCCAGACCGTTGATGAAAAAGTGGGTGTCAAACCCCTTGTCTCTTATCTCCTTAAACACGAGCAGAGCCGCACCCGGGTCAGCTGCTGCAAAAGCATCGCAGAGCCTTTTGAAATAGCTGCCGTCGAGCACATTGAGGCTATCTATAGCCGCTTCGTAGGTGATGTGACCTCGCGTCGAGGCAGCCACTTGGTCAAATATCGACAGAGCGTCACGCATCGCGCCGTCGGCTTTCGAGGCGATCACACCTAAAGCCGACCGCTCAGCCTCTATCCCCTCCTGTCGGGCCACATCGGCGAGATGATCCGTTATGTCATCAGGAGTGATGCGGGCGAAATCATATATCTGGCAGCGCGACAGTATGGTCGGGATGATCTTGTGCTTCTCGGTCGTGGCGAGGATGAAGATAGCATAGGATGGCGGCTCCTCAAGAGTCTTCAGAAAAGCGTTGAAAGCGCTCGACGACAGCATGTGCACCTCGTCGATGATAAACACCCTGTACTTTCCCGAAGTGGGCGGGATAAGCACCTGATCCACCAGATTGCGTATATCGTCTACACCATTGTTCGATGCCGCGTCAAGTTCCACTATGTTGAGCGACCGACCTTCGTTGAAAGCCCGGCAGGAGTCACACTCATTACACGGGTTCCCGTCGGCTGTCGGATTGGTGCAGTTTATCGTCTTTGCAAAGATTCTCGCGCACGACGTCTTTCCCACACCGCGCGACCCGCAGAACAGATATGCGTGGGCAAGACGGTTGGTGGCTATCGCGTTTCGCAGAGTCATAGTCAGAGCTTTCTGGCCTATCACCGCGTTAAACGTCGACGGACGGTATTTTCGTGCCGAAACTATGTACTGATTATTTTCCATCACCCAAATGTAGTCAAATAAAGACAATTATTTGAATCAAAACCACCCTAAATTTATGAAGTATGGATTATTTTCATAAATTTGCATTCTATGGATGATAAAGCAGACAACATCATATTCAGTGATCCTACCGGAAAGTGGACCGAGATAGAGCATCTTCCCGAGTGGGATGAGAAGTTTTATCATGTCTACACGGCCAAGAAATTTGGAAAGTGGGTCATGATGAAAACACTGCGTCCGGAGTTCCGTGACGACCCCGACATGCAGGCCATGATTGAGAAAGAGTTTGAGGTGCGCTACAATCTCGCGAGCCCCAACATTATCATGATCAACGATTTCGATGATGTCCCCGGAGTCGGGCGAGCCATTATCACCGATGATGTCTATGGCGACTCGCTTGCCCGACTCATAAGCAAGGGCGAGGTAGACGAGTCCATTCTGATCAAGGTGAACACCTGTCTCGTCGATGCCCTCGACTACATTCAGCAAAACCACATTGTGCATCATCAGCTCACACCCGATCGCATCATCTTCACTGAAAACATCCGCAACCTCAAGGTGATTGATGTTGGTTTCGATCAGCTTGATCATCTCTCGCGGCAGGACACCCGCAGCGATATAGTGGCGTTTGGAAAAATATTGCAGGCCACACTCGATGCCTGCCCTCCCGAAGTGGCGCAGCGACACGCCCGCTGCCGCAAGGTGGCGCAGAATGCCATTGCCGGACATTACTCCGACGTTCAGGAGCTCAAGATGGCGCTCAATGACCGCAAGGCATCACGTCTCGGCGTGTTGATTGCCATATTCCTTGTAATTATGATTGTTGTGCTGGCATGGCTCACCTCGGTTGTCCACCACGCATAAACCCTCTAAAGATGCTTGATTATGTCGATTGAAGTGCATCCGGTAGCTCCTGTAAAAGAGCAGCTTGCTAAATTTGTGGAATTTGGCATACGTCACTACGACGGCAACGACGCATTTGTGCCGCCGCTGGTGTCCGATGATATAAAGACACTGAGTCCCGACAAGAACCCTGCTTTCGACTATTGTGAGGCTCAGTCATTCATGGCTTATCGCCGTGGTGTGCCCGTCGGGCGCATTACAGGCATAATAAACCACAAGGCCAACGAGAAATTCGGTGAGAAAGTCATGCGTTGGGGCTTTGTTGAGTTTATCGACGACGACAAGGTTGTCGATGCGTTGTTCAAAGCCGTCAGCCGCTGGGGAGCCAAAAAAGGGATGACCGAGATGGTTGGTCCCATGGGATTCACCGACCTTGACCATGAGGGAATGCTTGTCGACGGATTTGAGTATCTCAGCACCATGGCCACCATCTACAACTATCCCTACTATCCGCAGCAGATGGAGCGGCTCGGGATGAAAAAAGAAGTAGACTGGATCGAGTATCGCATCGACGTCCCCGATGGAGTGCCGGAGAAGATGCAGCGCATAGCCGACATCGTTAAGAAAAAATATAATCTCCGCACCCTCACCTACACCTCCCGCAAGAAACTCAAGCAGGACTACGGGCAGGAGTTGTTCCGCCTTATCAACGAGGCCTACGACGGGCTCTACGGCTACACCCCCCTCACCCCGAAGCAGATCGATTACTATATCGACGAATACCTCTCCATGCTGCGCCTCGACCACGTGGTTGTCATCGTCGATGAGTGCGACCGTCTGGTAGGCGTCGGCATCACAATGCCCTCACTGTCCAGAGCGCTACAGAAGAGCAAGGGAAAGCTCTTCCCGTTCGGGTGGTATCCACTATTGCAGGCCATCAAAGGCAAGACCGACCGCGTCGATCTGCTCCTCGTGGCAGTCAAGCCCGAGTATCAGAACAAAGGCGTCAACTCACTCCTCTTCGCCGAACTGATACCTGTCTATATAAAATGCGGTTACCGCTACGCCGAGACAAACCTCGAGCTTGAAAACAACCAGAGCGTGCAGAAACAGTGGGAGTACTTCGATCGCATCCAGCATCGTCGCCGTCGTGTCTACCGCATGCCTATCCCTCCTGTAGCAGCTTCGTCCGATACAAAATCACAGTCATAAATTGATTGATAAAATATATTGATTGCTAAATGAGAACATCATATAAGAGAGTCCTTCTCAAACTCAGCGGTGAGTCGCTTGCCGCCGGAAGCGGTCACGGCATCGACACCACCCGTCTCAGCCAGTATGCCGCTCAGATCAAGGAAGCCGTCGAGAGCGGCGTTGAGGTTTCCATCGTTATCGGCGGCGGCAATATCTTCCGTGGCCTCAAAGGTGCCTCGCAGGGATTCGACCGCGTCAAAGGCGACCAGATGGGTATGCTCGCCACCGTCATCAATTCACTTGCACTCAGTTCGGCTCTGGAGGCCATAGGGCAGAAAGCCGCTGTATTCACCGCCATCAATATGTTCCCCATCGGCGAGCACTACAGCAAGTGGAAAGCCATCGACGCTATGAAAGCAGGCCGTGTCGCAATCCTTTCGGGAGGCACTGGCAATCCGTTCTTTACCACCGATACCGGCGCTGCTCTCCGTGGTGTCGAGATTGAAGCCGATGTGATGCTCAAGGGCACACGTGTCGATGGTGTCTACACCGCCGACCCCGAGAAAGACCCCACGGCCGTGAAGTTCGACGAGATCACCTTCGACGAGGTCTACAACCGTAACCTCAAGGTGATGGATCTCACGGCCACTGCGCTCTGCAAGGAAAACCGCCTCCCCATCATCGTCTTCGACATGGACACCCCCGGAAACCTTGCAAAAGTTCTCGCCGGTGAGAAAACCGGTACACTTGTCTATTGATTATAACTTAAATCACGCATACACAATGGATCCTAAGACCTACCTCAACGACGCAGAAGAGAAGATGGAACTCGCCGTAGCATATCTCGACGAGTCGCTCGCCCATATACGTGCCGGAAAGGCAAATCCCAAGATTCTCGACGGCATCCGCGTCGACTACTACGGCAGTGCTGCCCCCATTTCCAATGTAGCCAACATCAGCGTCCCCGACGCCCGCACCATCACCATCACCCCTTGGGAGAAATCGATGTTCCGCGAGATAGAGAAAGCCATCATCAATTCCGAGCTCGGCATCACTCCCGAGAACAACGGTGAGGTGATCCGCATCTCCATCCCGCCGCTCACCGAGGAGCGTCGCCGCCAGCTTGTGAAGCAGTCAAAAGCCGAGGCTGAGCAGGCCAAGGTGTCCGTGCGCAACGCTCGCCGTGAGGGCATCGACGGTCTCAAGAAAGCCGTGAAGCAGGGCATGCCCGAGGATGTGGAGAAAGATGCTGAAAACGACATGCAGAAACTCCACGACCGCTTCATGAAGCGCATCGACGACCTTTTTGCTGCCAAAGAAAAAGAAATCCTCACCGTCTGATTTTTTTGATGCAGACCGTACTGTTCCATTCCACCGTCTTCGGCCCCATACACAGCCGCCGGCTCGGCGTGTCGCTTGGAATAAACCTCTCGCCCGACGACGGCAAGATATGCTCCTTCGACTGCATCTACTGTGAGGCAGGTTTCAACGCACAGGGACCCGGCACGACCGGGTTCCCGTCGATGGAGCGGCTTAGCCATGACCTCCGTGTTAAGCTCAGCGACATGAAGAGTCAGGGCAGCAAGCTTGACGTCATCACCTTCTCAGGAAACGGCGAGCCCACACTTCACCCGCAGTTTCCCGAGGCGATCGATATTGTTACTGCTTTGCGTGATGAGTTTTATCCCGACGCCAAAATAAGCGTTCTCACCAACTCCACGCGCATCGACCACCCCGAAGTTGTCGATGCACTCCGTCGTGCCGACAACGCCATTCTCAAGCTTGATTCGGCTCTGACATCTACCATGCGCCTCATCGACCGTCCCAACTCACCCGATTTCACCTCCGAGAGAGTCATCTCACAGCTTGAAGACTTCGGTGAGAAAGCCATCATCCAGACCATGCTGCTGCGCGGAGAGAGCGAAGGCCGTACAATCGACAACACTACCGACGAGGAAGTGGAGGCTCTCATTCAGGCCGTCATGCGCATCAAGCCGCGTGAGGTCATGCTTTACACCATCGACCGCCCCACGCCGCTCACCACTCTTTCCAAGGTCTCTCCCGACGATCTTGAGCGTGTCGCCGCGAAGTTGCGTGCCCGTGGCATCACCGTAGCCACAGCCGGTTAAATCACAACAACACTGCATCATGTCCGTAGCCGATACAACACCGGTTTTTCCCGCGCCGCTCGCTCAGGGCGACCGCATAGCCATTGTTTCTCCCGCCGGATCGATAGAGGCAAAGCACGTTCATGCTGCCGTCAAGGTTCTTGAGCAGCAGGGATGGCGACCCTACATCGGTGACTACGCTCTCGGCAAAAGCGGCTCTTATAGTGGCACAGGCACAGAGCGCTTCCACGACCTCAGCCATGCGCTCACCGACCCCACAGTCAAGGCTGTCATCTGCAGCCGCGGAGGCTACGGTGCCGTTCATTTGCTCGACCGTCTCGATGCGCTTCCCATTCAGCGTGACCCCAAGTGGATCGTTGGTTTCAGTGATATTTCGGCACTTCATGCGCTCATGGCGCGCAAGGGCATCGTTTCCGTTCATGCCCCTATGACAAAGGACATAGCCCGCGGAGCCGATGACCCCGACAATGCCTTGCTCTTCAGCATCCTGCGCGGAGAGAAACCCACTCAGAAGTTTCCATCCTCTGCTTTCGACCGCCCCGGTCTCGCCACCGGCAAGCTGCTTGGTGGAAACCTTGCTGTGATCGCCGACCTGATCGGGACACCCTTCGACGTAATCCAGCCCGGATCTATCCTTTTCATCGAAGACGTCGAGGAGCCTATCTACAAGACCGAGCGCATCCTCTACCAGCTCCGTCTGTCAGGCAAAATGGCTTCACTGGCAGGACTCATGGTCGGTCAGTTCACCGGCTACCGCCCTAATGCCAACTACAAGCTCATGGAAGAGATGATAGTCGACATGGTTGCGCCCTACGACTTCCCGGTGGCTATGAACGTTCCTTTCGGACATGTTGACCACAACATCCCGCTTGTGTCGGGAGCTAAGACAACCCTTCGGGTCACTGTAGGCGATTCCAACAGCATAGTCACATGGTAAATAGCTGCATGCGCGGCCTCGGTAGTGTAAACTCATTTCGCGGTTAGGTTGTTTATATCTATACCGGAGTGAAACTCTCACTTATGCCACCACGTCATCAACTGTTTACTATATTACTATCATGTCTGCCGCTCAAAAAAAAATATTTCTGAACCTCCTCCACACCATGGTATTGGTGTTGTCGGTGATTCTCATCATCTACATTTCGGTCGACTCTATACGCGACCGTGATTTCTTGCAGAATCACCACTACATGCTGTTCCAGTTCTGGGTGTGCGTGGCGTTCATTTTCGACTTTTTTGCCGAGCTGTGGATAGCCGACCGAAAGTGGGATTATGTGAAGCACCGATGGTATTTCCTTCTCCTTTCCATCCCCTATCTCAACCTGTTGCCCTTTACCGGATGGCTCGTCACGAGCGAGGAACTTTACTTTTTCCGCTTCATCCCCTTGGCGCGTGGTGGCATGGCACTCAGCATTGTCATAGGCTACATTTCCAAAAACCGTTTCCTCGGGATGCTGGTGACCTACGTTTCCATTCTTGTCCTTGTCACTTACTTCGCCGCGCTTGTGTTCTACCAGAAAGAGGGAGGCGGAGTCAATCCCGCCGTCACCAACTACTGGTCTGCCTTCTGGTGGGGTTGCTCGCAGGTCACCACTCTCGGTTGCGACATTTATCCCGTCACGCCTGTCGGAAAGATACTGTGCTGTGTGCTTTCGGGGATGGGCATAGTCATGTTCCCACTCTTCACTGTCTATGCCACCGATGCAATTCAGCGATACTACAACCGCAATAAACAAGCTAAAAACAAAGCCTGACTATGAAAACTCTACCTACCGACACACTCATTCCATCCCATGCCATAGCTACCGGCATTCTTGCATTTATCCACAAGATGCTTGATGCCGTCGGGCTTGGTGGCGTGCGTCGTCTCGACGATGTGCTCTACTCCGTCGTGATTCTTGTCGTGGCTTTGTTTGTGGCAATGCTTGTCCGCCGCGCCGCGATTGCGATTTTGCGCAAGATACTCAGGATGCGCAACAGCCAGCTCGCGCAGCAGATGATCGACCTCCGCATCGGCACCAAGTGCACCCACATTCTCACCCCGCTGGTGATCATGTCATTCATTCCATGGGCATTTCAGGCCGACCACGCCATTCACTCCATCCTCCTCCGCATTCTGGTCGTGTGGTTGTATTTCGCCTTTGCGATAGGCATCAACAGCTTGCTCTCACTTATATGGCTTCGCTTCGACAACCGCGAGAATGAGAAGAAACACCCCTTGCGCGGACTTCTTATCTCAGCCCACGGAGTAGTTTGGGTCGTTACTGCCATTCTCTCCATCGGAGTCGTGATTCAGAAAGACCCCCTCACCCTCCTTACCGGCATGGCTGCCATGTCGGCAGCCCTCCTTCTTATCTTCAAGGATAGCATTCTCGGTTTTGTGTCAGGCATCCTCCTCTCGCAAAACGACATGATACGTGTAGGCGACTGGATTGTCGTGCCAAACACACCCGCCAACGGTTCGGTCGAGGATGTGACCCTCACGGTAGTGAAAGTGCGCAACTGGGACAATACGCTTGTCATGCTTCCACCCTACACACTCATTTCCGGATCGTTCCAGAACTACCGCGGAATGTTTGAGATCGGCCGCCGACTCATCGAGGTTAACTTTCTGGTCGACATGTCAAGCATATTCAACGTTGATAGCGCATTCATTCAGCGTATCGTGCAGAAATATCCCCAGATGCAGTCGTTTGTCGACGATGCGATGAAAAACGGTCAGCCATTCAACGGCGGAACTGCACCCGTCAACGGTTCGGTCGAGACCAATGCCGGCCTGTTCCGCGCCTATCTCTGTGAGTATCTTCTCAAGCATCCATGCATCTCATCGCAGGAATACCTCATTGTGCGCATCATGCCACCCACCGCTCAGGGAGCGCCCCTGCAGGTTTGGTGTTATGCCGATGGTGATGCCACATCATGGGTAAAATATGAATCCGTCCGCACCCAGATCATCGAGCACGTTGTTGCCACTGCCCCCGAGTTCGGCATTGTCATCTACAACGCCCCCGACCGCAACACCTTTGAGCTCAAAGATCCCTCGGCAAAGACCACTCCCGCCGTTGCATCATCGCAGCCACAGGATACCACATCTTCACAACCCGTAGCAAATGAGTAAAAAACTCACCGGTATCGAGAAAGAAGTACGTCGGCGCTTGCGTCGGCGTTTCCGTCTTTCCCTCACCGACGAAAACACCTTCTCCCCCATCATCCATCTGCGGCTTTCCACTCCGGGTCTTGTTGTTACAGCCTTCATTGCCGCAGTCATTCTTGCCATTGTCGGCATATTCATTGTGGTGAATACCCCGATGAGGGTTATTCTCCCCGGTTATCTGCGCAATGCGCAGAGGCGTGAGTATGAGCAGACTGCCGTGCGCATCGACAGCATTGTCACCGAGACCTCGGTGCGCAATAAGTACGTCGATAATCTTCTTGCCGTCATCACTGGCGACCTCGACACCGAGTTGCCGTCGCTCCCCATCGACACCCTTTCGCGCGTCTACACGCTCGATTCACTTGCCAAGGCATCTGAGGCCGAGAAAGAGTTTCTTGACAAGTATCGTGAGCGTGAGCGCTTCAACCTCTCCGTGATGTCGCCCATCGTCGCGCAAGGCATGAAATTTGTCAATCCCCTTGAGGGAGCCGAGATCCGTTTACCCGAGAAAAATCAGGATCCCCGCCATGCCGATTTTGATGCCCTTGCCACTCAGCCCGTTTCATCCATTTATCGCGGCACGGTGCTCGATGTGTTCAATTCACCTTCCGATGGCATTGTTGCCATAGTGCAGCACCCCAACGACTTCGTGAGCCGTTACACCGGCCTTACATCATCCTTTGTGGAGCGTGGCGACAAAGTCGTTTCCGGGCAGCGTCTGGGGTTGGTCGAGCGCGACAAAGCCCAGAGCATCTCCCGCCCCGCATTCGAGCTGTGGTACAACGGCACCCGCGTCAACCCCCGCGACTACATCCCCTTCTGATCCGATAGTTAAAAAAGTTAATTATTGCATTTTCGTTATATTTTTATTTGTTTAATATAGCGAAATCGCTATCTTTGTAGCGTATTTAAAACTTTTATAATGAAAACAAGTCAATTTTGTGCGGAGCTTTCCGCAAAAGGTTGCTTTGTTGTTCGCAGTGGAAGCCGACATGATATTTGGCAAAGTCCTATAACGGGCAATACCTTTGCCATACCACGTCATTCTGCAAAAGAGCTTCCCAAAGGTCTTGAATGCAAAGCACGCAAGGTGTTGGGGATTTAATCCCCACTCTTGCTTGCTGAAAATTATATTATCATGCACACTGTTAACGTTATAATAGAGAGAGCTACCGACGGAGGATTCTCCGCGTATGTTGCTGAAGATCTCGATGGCTTCGGGCTTGCCGGTTATGGTGATACTGCTGCCGAAGCTGTAGAGGACATGATTGTTACCTATGAGGAAACCAAAGAGCTAAGGCAGGCTGAGGGACTCGAAACGCCACAACTGCGTTTTTCCTACCATTATGACATTGAATCCTTTTTTAATTACTTCCCATACCTGAATATCTCCAAGGTGGCAGAGCGTGCGGGAATCAATCCGTCATTGATGCGTCAGTATGCTGCCGGAGTAACAAAAGCGGGAAAGCGTCAGTATGAGAAGATTGCATCTGCTGTCCGTTCCATTTCTCAGGAACTTGCTGCCGTCAATTTCTGATTAAAAGAGACAAGTTTTAAATACGCCGCCGGGCAGTTGGTCAGGAGAGACCCGCTGCCCGGCAACTTTTACTGTATTGCGACGCACTTTTATGAAAGTGATGATCCGTTTATCGGCTTATCGTCATATATTCCCCCTGCATCCCGCCGCTGACGATATATCGCTGTAACCCGTAGCCGTCGCGTGCAGCTTGCCCCGAAAGCGGATGCCCGTAGTTGGTGTATATGTCATACACGCTTCCGCATTTCGGGCAATAGGCGTTGTTGGCCTCATGATCCACCGTGATCCTCACTGAAGCCGACCGCTCCACCGGGCATGCCAGATCGTAGGCCACCGGATTGCCATGTATGTCCCCCACAAGCAACACGCCGCCAAACCCCGTGTAGGTCAGCGACGTGTATGGAAAATTGTTGGGAATCCTATCTTGTTTGATGAAAACTTTGCTGTCGAGAGCACCGCTCACGCCATAGAGCTCCCATTGCGATTGCGTCTGAAATGCGATTCTGACGGGCGAGGAGGGAATGCGGTCGTCATCCACAGTCTGACATCCGTTCCATAGCATCATTGCGCCTATGGCCATCAAAACGCCCAAAAATCGCATATTCATGATCACTCCCCTAAAAGCGATGCTACAGCCTTGTGCCATGTGGCGAAATCCATGCGGCTGAGTTGCGCCTTCATGCGCGCACGCAGGCGGTCGTTGCCGAGATTGCCGGTCGAACCGATATGTGTGTGATGCAGCTTCTTGTCGGGAGTGAATTCACCGCGCTCGATTGCCAGACCTACCTGCTTGTAAGCGTCGCGGAAAGGCACACCCTCTTTCACGAGGCGGTTCACCTCTTCCACCGAGTACATCAGGTCATATCTTGGGTCATCTCCCGCAGTGCGGTTCACGCTCATTCCTCCTATCATGCGGCCGGTCATGTCGAGTATGTCGATGAGAGTGTCGAACGTAGGCAGGAAATTCTCCTTTATAAGCTGCAGGTCGCGGAAATATCCCGAAGGCAGATTCGACGTTATGAGAGTGATCTCATAGGGGAGAGCTTGGATTTTGTTGCACTTTGCGCGGGTGAGCTCAAACACATCCGGATTCTTCTTGTGCGGCATGATCGACGAGCCGGTGGTGTATTCGTCGGGCAGCTTGATAAATCCGAAATTCTGCGAGTTGTAGAGGCACGCATCCATAGCCAGTTTGCCCACTGTGGCAGCGATATTACCCAAAGCCTGAGCCACGATGCGTTCAGTCTTGCCACGTCCCATCTGGGCATATACTGCATTCACTGCCACCGATTCAAACCCCATCAGTTCGGTAGTGAGGTCACGGTCGAGCGGGAACGACGAGCCATATCCTGCGGCCGAGCCAAGCGGATTGCGGTTCACCACATCGTATGCGGCCGCGAGCACCGCTATGTCATCCGTCAGCCCCTCGGCGTATGCCCCGAGCCACATTCCCACCGACGAAGGCATTGCCACCTGCAGATGAGTGTAACCGGGTATCGTCACGTCGGCATATTTGTCGCTCTGAGCCACAAGTATGTCAAACAGACGCTCGACGCCCTGCGCCACCTCCTCGATTTTGGCGCGCATCATCAGCTTCAGATCCACCAGCACCTGATCATTGCGCGAGCGTCCCGAGTGGATTTTCTTGCCTATATCGCCGAGGCGGTTGGTGAGCATCAGTTCCACCTGTGAGTGTATGTCCTCAATTCCCGGTTCTATCACAAATCCCGGTTGAAGCACCTCCTCGTGGATTTCTCTGAGATTTTCAGTCAGCACCTCAAGCTCATCGGCTGTCAGCAGCCCTATTTTCTCAAGCATGGTGATATGTGCCAGTGACCCTATCACATCCCACTCCGCAAGGTAGAGATCCATTTCACGATCCAGTCCTACGGTATAGCGGTCAACATCAGAGTCTACCTCAGTGCTCTTTTCCCAGAGTTTCTTTGCCATATTCTGTATTGTTTTATATTTGCCTGCCCCGGTTTATTTTACGTGTAGTGGACGCACCATGCGTGTGTCCGCACGGTTATTATGCTGCAAAATTGCGCCAAAAAATCGGTAACTACAAATTAAGTGCGTCAGGTTAATATTGTTAA
>CAYSKE010000008.1:0-26325 GCA_964431465.1 uncultured Muribaculaceae bacterium
CCCTGCGCCCATTCCGGCCCGTCAGCCAATGCCGTGACAGCAACCATCATAGCCACCGCAAGAAGCACCGCCCTCACTTTCATCTCACTGATTCAGATACTTCGAGTCAAGTTCATCCATCTCTTTCAGCCACAGAGCCGACGACGCATCCGACGGCATACGCCAGTCACCGCGAGGCGACAGACACACGCTGCCCACCTTAGGCCCGTCGGGCAGACATGAACGCTTGAACTGCTGGGCGAAAAAACGCCTGTAGAACACCCGCATCCACTTCAGTATCACCGCATCTGCAAAATCCCCTTCAAAAGCCTGACGCGCAAGGCGGAAAATCTTTGACGGCCGCGACCCGAAACGCAACGTGTGATATAGGAAGAAATCATGCAGCTCGTATGGTCCCACAAGATCCTCAGTCACTTGGGCTATATCGCCACCCGCTGTCGGCGGCAAAAGTTCCGGGCTGACAGGCGTATCCGCTATATCAAGCAACACCCTGCGCAGATCGCTGTCGGCAGGAGCCTCGTATGCAAACCATTCCACCAAGTGTCGCACAAGTGTCTTAGGCACACCGGCATTCACGCCATACATCGACATGTGATCGCCATTGTAGGTCGCCCATCCGAGAGCGAGTTCCGACAGGTCACCCGTGCCGAGCACCATCCCTCCCGACTGATTGGCTATGTCCATGAGCAGAAGCGTGCGTTGACGCGCCTGTGAATTCTCGTATGTCACATCATGCATCTGCGCATCATGCCCTATATCCTTGAAATGCTGCTCCACAGCCGGCACAATCGAGATCTCGCGCAACGACACCCCGAGTATCGCAGCAAGCTCTACCGCGTTATTGTGAGTGCGTCCGGTCGTCCCGAAACCGGGCATCGTCACAGCTATAATCCCCTTTGCATCAAGCCCCAGCCGGTCAAAAGCGCGCCGTGCGACAAGCAGAGCAAGAGTCGAGTCCAGACCTCCCGACACCCCCACCACAAGCGACCGGCAATGTGTGTGGTGCAACCGCTTCGCAAGTCCCGCAACCTGAATGCCAACAATTTCGTTGCAACGACGGCTGCGGTTATCATCACCCGACGGCACAAACGGCCGTCTCGGCACCGGGCGCATAAGTTTCTCATCCTCTTCACTTTCTGCCACATCGTCCGTTCCGCCGACAGTAGGTATCACATTGACCGGTTTCCCCTCCAGCATTGCCTTGGCCTCATAGAAAGTGCCCTTGTGCAGACGGTCACGACGCAGCTGTTCCACATCTATGTCAGCCACAGCATCGCACCCATCATTCTGCCATCGCTCGCTCACCGCGAGCAGCGACCCATTTTCAGCAATAAGACATTTGCCGTCAAACACAAGATCGGTCGACGATTCGCCAAACCCTGCCGAAGCATAGGCATACCCGCACACACAACGGGCCGACTGCTGCCTGACCAGATCAAGCAGATAATCATACTTACCCGTAGTGTCATCCGAAGCCGATAGATTCAGCACCACATCGGCACCGGCAAGAGCCAGCCGCGACGACACAGGCACAGGAGTCCACAGATCCTCACATATTTCAATACCTACCTTCACCCCGTTAAGATCATAGAGCGTCACCCCTTCCTGAGCCGACGGAGTAAAGAAACGCCGCTCATAAAACTCGTCGTAGTTCGGGATAAAAGTCTTGTCGCTCTCAAGCACTACCTTGCCTCGATGGATAAGGATGCCGGCGTTAAAAAGCCGCCCTTCGCGCTCACGTGGTGCACCCACGGCAAAAGCGATTCCCAGCGATGCCGTTTCGCGGCACAGCGTCTCGATCCCCTCCTGCGCCTTGTCAATAATCAATCGTGAGTGAAATAGATCGGCACATGTATATCCCGTGACCGACAGTTCCGGGAAGACCACCAGCTCGACTCCAAGCGAGTCAAGACGCCTCACATTCTTCAGTATATCCTGAATATTGAAATCCACATCACCTACAGCCACATGCGGCGTGCAGGCAGCCACCCTTATATATCCCCGGTTGCGGGTTCTGATCGAAGACATTTTCCTGTTATTTTTGTTTTGCACAAATTTAGACAAGTTTTGGCTTACTTACCACCAAATTGTGCAAATACCCGCAATCCGGCAAAATTTTTGTTCCCGACAGGCTATGCGAGCATTCCCTTTATGTGGTTCTCAAGTGTATTGTCGTCAAAAGGACCGACGATATAATCATCGGCACCGGCATTCAGGGCATCAGTCATTGAGTCATAGTCGTGCGCGACACAAAGAAGCACCCGGCAAGCGGGATTACGCATTTTCAATGACTCGATATATGAGGTAGCCTCTCCCTCGTCGAGGGCAAGGGGGTCAATAGCAAGAAATGATATTTCCGATGCGGGCACCGACAAAGCATCAAGCATTGTGGTACAATAAACTACATTATACCCCTGCGGCGCATAACTATTATTTATGCGTCGAAAAAGATCACCGTTAGACTCGATTACGACTATCGTTTTCATTCCTATAACTTTTGGCTATACTTACATTTACAAAATTATTCGTTATTTTTAACCTTCCAATGCAGGCTACAGCATTGTATAGTTAATGTCTCTATTTTTTAATTTCACAGTATTGCATATTGGAATCCAATATTTTACACCCCACACTCCGCTCTTTTTTGTGACAGATTGAAAAACACTTTTTGTGAGTGATTTGTTATTAAGTTGTAAAAAGAGATGAAACCCGTTAAAACTCAGCGGGTTTTAACTTAAAAAAGTTAATAAAGACAATCCCGGTCTGTTCAGCAAACCGGTCTCGCACCACTCTCCACTCTGAAAATTAGCGACATGAGACTACACATCTTACATTGGCTCGCATCTATAATCCTGACCCTGTCGATCGGGGCATGCGCCTCCTCTACTTCCGAAGAATCATGGGGCGAGGCAAAAGCCGGAGCATATATCTCAAAGTTTATGTCCGACTATTTTCCCGCTCGCGCTTACACCACTGCCGAAATCAACCCCGAAAGTTGCATCATACGAGTGAAGAACGGCCCGTCGGTTACGTTCAACCCTTCCGGTAAATGGACTTCAGTCGTAGGCTATGGTGCCACACTTCCGCAGATATTTCTTTTTGACCAGCTACCACCCGACCTTTATGAGTATATTCAGGGACTTGATGCCGTTGATAAGGTCTACAGCGTTGTAATCGACAACGGGCAATACTCCGTAATAATGCTTGACACATCAGTCGTCTACGATGGATCTACCGGGGCGATCACCCAGCCCTCCAACTTTGTCAAGGCTTTCTCGCGAACCTTAAAGTAGCCTTGTCAAGCGGGAAACGGAGTGTCAGGATCTGCCCGTCATCGCTAAGCGCGGCACTGCATTCGTCATCTTCCCCGAGCATACCATACATGGCATCTATCCACTCAAGGTTGAAGTCGCGCAGAAAGCCACTCCCTTTCAGGCTTCCTTTGCGCATACCGGGATTCCATTTGTCGGAATTGGTCACCGCTCCTCCCAGATAAACGATAGTCCACTTATCTTTCTCATTTTCATCTGCGACAATACCGAGAGTGTATTTACCTCCCGGCCTGCTCCATGCCGGATCGTTGTCACGGTCAAGATAACGCCACACCCCTGCCGGAGAAACCGTTATATCGTCGGTCGCGACAATATCCTCCTCCCTCCCAAACGGCGTCATGCCGTCCACGGCAAAATCCACCGCTCTTTGAGCCACAATCTTTTCTATAAGCAGATCACGCCCTGAAGCAAACACCTTGAGTGATTCAATTTCAGGCGGTGCGGTCAACAGCCGTCGTCCTCGCCCCATCACGCGATCCTGCGCCACACACCACACCATCTCCCTGCTGTCGAAGCTCACCGAAACATACAACGTTTCCTGCCCGGGATGCAGCTCGGCAAAGTCTTCTACGACTTCCCCCGACTTTACTCTGAGAAAACGTCGGTCACCCTCCATCCCGAAATCACTATTTCCCCACTGCATCACAAGACTGTCACTCTTCCCGGCAGCGTCGGTCCACACCATCCCCCATTGCGCCTGACTCATACCGTCACGCTGGCGGTCACCTTTCACGCAAGCGGTCACTTCCACCTCCACGCCGCTCCCCTCTCCTTCAGCATGTATTGCAAGCGTGTTTCCTTTGCTTAGTATTGTCTGAGACGAGCCCGGCAGAACAGCAGCAAGCATCATCCACAGCCACCAAAACAGCCTGCTGCTCATAGATGCGCAAGATTTAGCACTTTCTCCACAAACTCATCGTCATCCATGTCCCATGGAAGCCAATGTATTGTATGTCCGCGACGTTCCATCCCGCGGAACCACGTCATCTGCCGCTTCGCAAACTGGTGTATGGCAATCCGCAGCCCCTCTTCCATCTCAGCGCGTGAGATTCGCCCGGTCACAAAAAGAGTGAGCCACTTGTATTCAAGGCCGTAATAAATCAGATTCTCCGGATCTATCCCCTCGGCAAGCAGGCTTTCCACTTCCGCCGTCATTCCCGACTCAAAGCGCCGCTTCAATCGCTCATCTATGCGGCGGCGGCGAGTGTCGCGGTCAATATCTATTCCGATTATCAGCGCATCCCTCTCCGGGTCGGTTTTCGACCCGAAATCCTCATCGGGATGCTCCTTGTAGTAGCTCTGGATCTCTATTGCACGCAATGCCCTGTCCACCGTGTCGACATCAGTGGTGTTGTGCAAGGCTTTCATCCCCGCCAACATCTCTGTCAGTTCCGGCAGACTGCGGCCTGCAAGTTTCTCCCTCAAAGCGTCGTTTCTCGGCACTTCAGGCAGACGCAGACGATTAAGAGCCGCTTCGACATACATCCCGCTGCCACCACACACCACCGGCACACGTCCACGGCTTCTCACGTCTGCCAAAGCCGCGTTATAATCCTGCAGAAAACGATGAAGATTATACTTTTCTCCCGGCTCGCACACATCCACCAGATGCACCGGCACATCGCCATACTCCTCAAGATCCTTTCCCGTACCGATATCCATGCGGCGGTACACCTGACGCGAATCGGCACTCAGCACCTCTCCGCCGGCTTTGCGGGCAATAGCAACCGCACGGCGCGTTTTTCCCGTGGCGGTAGCGCCCACCACAGCAATGAGCGATGCGGGCTTTTCAGCGGGTGCCGTCATCAGATGCCTCCGAATATCTTGCGCCACGCACGGCGCAGATGCCAGAACGGTTTATCCTGATTCACTGCGGCTACCGAAAGCCAGTTTTTATCGTTGTAGTCCACTTCCCACTTATGCAGGTCGCGAAGCCTGAACGTAGGCCGGTAGTTGCGTATAGCATAGAGTCTCGACCCGTTGGGTGAATAAGTTTTCCATGTGACAGCCACCGTGTAAATGCGGCGCAACTCCGCCTCAAGCATGGCCGAGGCATCGCCATTCTTCACCATGCGCCACACCTCGTCGATACTGTAGAGCTGACCGGGAGTCTTTATGTCGCTCAGCTGCTCCTCGCTGTCAAAGAAACAGATGTAATGCAGCACATTCGACAGGGTGAGCATATTCTCATTAGAGTAGGCAAATCGTATTTTCACCGGCTTCACGCCCGCAAGCGCGACAAACTGCGTATAAGCCTTATGCTCATCATAGTCAGTCGTGATCGGCAGGCGGCATTTCACCGGCGTGTCGACTGGCATATACGGTGACTGAGGCGTGAGATACAGGTGGTCACCCGCAACAAGAAGATACCTCACCTCCGTGTAGAATCCGCTTTTGCTATCCAGCTCCTCATTATGGCAGTAGTGTACCCACATGCCGCGATAACGGTGAAGGAAGTACACCCATGACACCGCAAGCAGAACCGAAGGCACTATCACGAAGAAAAACGTGTCGGGCGAATTGATATTGACGTTGATGTAGTATTTGAAATAATAGAACCAGTCAGCCACGGCCACCAATGCCGAAATGCCAAACAGAGTCTCAAGCTGAAGCGACGACTCCTGCATGTAGAGCTGCTCCAGAAAATCACGCTCGGCATAAGTGCCGATTTTCACGCGATATTTCTCGCGTGCAGCATAACTTGAGCGGCACCATCTCTGCCAGAAGCTGGTGATTGCCATCATCGGAGCCACAATCAGAATCGAGATATATGGAATAGCGGCATTGCGCGGCTGCGGTTTCAGCCACGCCGGTTCCCACCTGTCTCCGACAAAAATAATAGCGATCATCACAATAGCCGAAAGCACAAGGGCTGTTCCCACCGCCGAGGCCACGCGATTGCTGCGCGGCACGGGGAGATAGGAGGTGTGAAGAAGATAGTTCTTGATCAGATATATTCCGATAAGAAACACCGGCAGCCACATTTTATTGGCTACATAGGCAAGAAGTATCGCCGTTTCAAGCGCCAATACCGATATTGTCCACGTGGCAAGCATCCCGAAGATGCCTGCCGTGACTCGTTGCTTTCGTTGCTCTATTGTTGACACGTTTTCTGTTTCAAAGTTTTACAAAATCTTCCGGCATCACATTACTTGCCGAAAGCCTGATTGAAATGATGGATCAGATTGCTGTAGACCAGCTCGCGCGAGTTGCAGCCGTAGATGCTGTGATCCTTGTTGGGGAATATCATCAGGTTGCAGAGCTTGCCTGCGCCATGCAGACGCGCCATGTACTCCACAGTGTTTGAGAAGTGCACATTGTCATCAGCCGTTCCGCTCATCACAAGCAGCTTAGCATTCATGTTTGCCGTGAGGTCAACGGGCGATGAGCTCTTGTAACCCTCGGGGTTCTGCTGCGGGGTAAGCATGTAACGCTCGGTATAGATCGAGTCGTAGTAACGCCATGAAGTCACAGGAGCGATAGCCACACCGGCTGCAAACGGGCTGTCGGGAGCCGAGACACTCATCAGTGTTTCGTAACCGCCGTAGCTCCAGCCGGTGATACCCATCTTCGTTCCGTCGATATAGGGAAGTGTGGCGAAATAGCGGGCTGCAGCACACTGGTCAGCCGTTTCATTCACGCCGAGATGGCAGTAAACCGAAGTCATGAAGTCGTAGCCACGACCGGTCGTGCCGCGCGGATCCACACAAGCCACAATGTAGCCCTGCTCGACTACAGCAAACAGTTGCCAGTCCACGCCCCATGAGTCGGTAACCGACGACGAACCCGGACCACTGTACTGGGTCACGATAAGAGGATATTTCTTCGAAGCGTTGAAGTTGGTGGGTTTGATGATGTAGGCGTTGAGCTGATCGCCGTTGGCACCCGGGACGGTAATGAATTCCTTTTTGGGCATAGCGGCGTAATAGTTGGTGACATCACTGTTGTCCACCAGCACGCGCACCTCTTTCAGCTTATTGTTGTAGAGCGTATATCGCGGAGCCTGTGTTGCCGAGCTCTGGCTGAGCACAAAATAGTTGCGTGCAGGCGAGAAAGTAGCCGAGGCGCTTCCCTTGTCGGCAGAGAGAAGCGTGACCTTATCTTTCTTATCCACCTTAGCAACCACACGGTTTATCGCACCGCACTGTGTCGACTGATAATAGTGGTTTCCAAGCACATCGCTACCGTAGTAGGCAGTCACATCCCAGTCACCCGAAGTGATGGTGCGTGTGAGGGCACCCGCATAGCTGTATTCATATAGGTGAGTGAAACCTGAGCGTGTCGACCACACGACAAACGACTCATCGTTGAGTGTCAGGTTCTCGTAGGTTTCAGGGATAATCCACGCATTGCTTTTCTCAACAAGAATTGACTTCACCACAGTCGATTTAGGATTGACCGAATAAAGCTCCATACGGGTCTGGTCGCGGTTGAGGGTTGCCACGATCAGTCTACCGGAATCCTTGCCGCCGTAGCGTATGCGCGGGATATATTCTATCGTTTTGTCCTCAAAAGCGATATCCTTTGTCTTGCGGGTATCGACATCAAAGGCATGAAGCGTCACGACCGAGTTCTGAACACCGGGCAGAGGATACTTGTAGGTAAACATTCCGGGATAAAGGGCATACTCGGTTTTTGCAGGACACACACCCTCGTAGAGCGAGAAAGTGAACATAGGCACCTTGCTCTCATTGTATTTCAGGTAGGCGAGAGTAGTGTTGTCAGGCGACCAAGCCATTGAGACCGTTGTGCTGAATTCCTCCTGATAGACCCAGTCAGGCACACCGTTGATCACCTCATTCACCTTGCCGTCGGTGGTGACAGCCGTGATCGTGTTGAAATCGAGTTTCTTAAGGTAAATGTTATTCTCCGAGACAAAAGCCACCATGCGGCCGTCGGGCGAGAACATCGGTGCTTCCTGCAATGCGTGCTCGGTCGAGAGCGGCGTAAGGATATTTCGTCCGATCTCAAACACATAGTATTGCGCTCTGATCGAGTAACGCCACACGGGATCAGCCTTCTCATACACAAGCATTTTCTTTCCGTCGGGGCTCAGCGAGAAGCCTCTCACTGCCGAGATCGACGACTCGCGGGTGTGCGACACATCAAGAATAGTCTCCAGCTCCTTGCCCGTCGCGGTATCATATTTCACGATCTTCGTACCGCGCTCTGTGAGCAAAAGATAGCTTTCTCCGTCAGGCATATACGTGAAATGCGCCGGAGCCTTAGGGCGCTGAACATTTGTAGTATAATCGGCTATGCCGGGGAGTATGCCCGGAGCCTGAGCAACCGCACACGGTGCGGCCAAAAGCGCTGCTACAACTGCAAGATGTTTGAGTTTCATCGGTTTTATCGTGTTTTATTGTTTTCTCTATCAAGTGGTGTGAGCGTGTTACCAAAGCGACATCTGAGCCGGGTTGTCGGGAATCGTATTACGCCGCGGCGGTTCCTGATACCCAAACCCCGACATGGATGTGTCCTGAGGCATCGGCGACGACGACAGCAGCCATTCGCTTTCCGATATGGATTGGTCTATGGCCACCAGCTTTGGCTTGCGGGCACGCGGTTTTCTTTTCTTTTTTGTCGTGACAGCCGGTTCACCTCCATCTATCATCGCGTCGCTTTCCGAGATAGCCGCAATCATATCCATGTCATCGGCAATCACAGCCGACACACCTGTCGCGTCAGGCTCATGCATCGCTGCCGGCTCCTGAGTCATATCTATGACATCTTCCTCTTTGCTCTCCGCAACTTCCTGCGCCACAGGCTCAACCACGGGTGCAGTGTCGGTATTCTCATTTACCGGCTCAGGTTGCTCCACAGTCTCCGGCTTCAAGGCCTCAAGAGCCGTGCGAAGTTGCGTATTTTCAGCCTTGAGCTCCTTGATACGCGCATTCTTGCGCTTCTTCATCTCCTCGATGTTCTGCATCTGCCGCTGAATCTCAGCTACAACTTCAAGCGACTTATTGGCTTCATCAAGTTTTGCCCTGAGCGTCTCTATCTCGGTTTTTGCAGCCTCAAGATCCTTTGCAAGCTGAGCTGCCGCCGCTTTCTCAGTATTATCAGGTTGCGCCTCAGCAGCGACACTGTGACCACCCTGCACCTCGGCAACCCTGAGCTTGTTAAGCAGACTGTTCTTTTCGAGATCATATTGCTCGATCTCAGCCTGCAGACGTGCTACACGTCTTTCAAGATCGGCATTGCGTTGTGTCATTGCCCTCTTCTGCCGATCGGCACTAAGCGCCTTCTCTTCAGCCTTCGAAGCGCGCTCTGTGGCGTGCGCTATCTGCTCGGTGGCATCATTCACCTGCTTGAAAAGCTTTTTCTTCTCCGATGCCCATCGACGGTTGGCTTTTTCAGCCTCTGTGCGAGCCACTCCCGCGATGAATCCGCGCAGACTCTCGTCGAGATGATCATAGATGAATTTACACTGCTCCTCACTATCGAGACATTGCCGCAGGTAAGGGGGAAGATTGCTGTTAAGCACCTCCACAACCCCGTCGAAGATTGCCTTTGTATTGATGTTTCCTTCACCCGACTGACGCCTGTCGGGACGCGCCGCGCCATTGCCATCACCGTTCGGTGCCCCCTCTGCATCGGCCGATCCACTTTCAATCGCCGTTTCAGCTTCAGCATCCTGCGATGACTCAGCCCGAGTCTCGGCCGCCCCGGTCAAAGCCTTGGCTTCAGTCGTGAGATCAAGCTCTTCATCATCCTCATTGCCTCCGCCAAATCCCAAGGCTCGAAGCAGACCGTTGATTATGCTCATATTGAGGCAGGTGTTACAGGTTCTTCAGGTTTCATCACTATTCCGGCACCCTTGCGTCCGTTGATGCCGATAACGAGCGGGCGTGAGAATTTCACCACACGCAATCGCTCCGACTCATAGATCGCAGGGCATGAGTCAAGATAGCCGTAATCATATATTCCTCCACCTTTCTCCGACGGATCTATCGTGAAATAACCCACACCAAACGAGGTGAGGTTCTGGAAGAAGTGGGTGCCCTGACTCGGCTCTATGCGATAATTGTTGAGCGATGCCTCCACAATGAGTCGGGCAGCCGATATATCAGGCCATTTGACCGGAATGCCAAGCGCAGAATCGCTTGACCCCCAGCGGCCGGGGCCTATCAGCACATATCCCTCCCCGCGGTCGAGATAGCTGCGGTTGAGCTTCTCGATTTCGATTGCCAGATCAGGATTATGCAGTGAATCAAAGTTTTCAGGACGCACATACACGATCGTGTCGACATTATCGATATTTCCATGACCGAGCGCAAGAGTGCTTTTCAGAAGCAGCTGATCGTCAGGGATATCGAGAATTGAGTCATCCACAAGATCTTTGCGGTCAATGATCGGGCGGATCTGCAACCAGTAGATGTGCCCTTTGGTCGGGCTTCCGGGAGGAGCCACAAGACCGGCAAACTCGATCTCGACCGGACGCTGCATGGCATCCTGACCGGTGTGCAGCATGAGGTCAAGCGCGGGAGCAAGCGGCAGCGCGCCATGCGAGAGCATATTGGCAAAGGTCACGACACGGCGGCCGCGCCCTTCATCGCTGTCGCGGAGCATCTGGTCGCGTGAGTCGTAGGTCGACACGATATATCTCAGCGCCCCCGTGCCAGCAAAGTCCTGCACCGGCAGTTTCACGATATTGAAGCCGTCGTCGGTCTTAAATTCACCGGTTGCATCCTCGTTCATGTTCAGGGCATAGAGCTTGCGCTGTGTGTCACGCAGAGCGAGATCAAGCGTCGATGTCTGAAGCACCTTGCGGGCATGACGCGGCGAGAAGCGAAGCGACAAACCGCCGTCGACTATATATTTTCCGAGTCCGGCAGCCACTTCGACCACACCGTCCTCCGGCTCTTCGTTGTTGATTGGGTAATAGTTAAGCGAGCGCCCTACGCCCGAGAACGACGGGAAATAATATCCCAGCCACTCACGCCCCACGACCTCCTGAATGATCACCGCCATTTTTTCTTGGTCTATCACATTGGAAGTCGCAGTCATGTAAGCCTTACTGTCGGCAAAAAACACCGAGGCATACACTCCCTTTATTGCATCGGTGAGCAGACGCAACATCACATTGCGGTCTTTCACACGCGGTATCATATAGGTGGAGTAAATGCCTGCAAAGGGCTGATAATGCGAGTCCTCAAGCAAGCTCGAGCTCCTCACCGCCAACGGTCGGTCGACAACATCAAAAAGTGCCATGAGGTCTTCACGCAGACTCTCAGGCAGACGTGCCTTGAGAAAACGGTCGAGTATCTCGGCATCGGGAGCATCACTGAGAGCCAGCGGATATAGATCGTTGGCTGTCATGAACTCATCAAAGATGTCGGTGCAGATTACCACTGTGCGTGGTATCGAAATCGTCACCCCGTCGAAATTATCGAATACCGGATGCTTCTTGATGATTGAGTCCACAAAAGCAAGACCGCGCCCTTTTCCACCGAGCGACCCTTGACCGATGCGTGCGAAGTTGGAATAATGGTCAAAACGATCCTTACGGAACACCGCCACCACTCCGCGGTTCTTCATCTTGCGGTATTTCACCACAAGGTCAAATATAAGTTGCTTTACTGCCGGAGCCTCATTTATCGAAGTGAACTGATGAGCTTTAAGCACCTCGGCAATCGGGAACATAGCGCGCGAATAGAGCCATCGCGACACCTCGTTGCGCCGGCAATGATAGTAAAGCACATCATCGGGTATCGAGAAAATACGCTTCTGCAACTCATTGACCGATCGGATTGTACCTACCGGTTCACCCGTCTCGGGATTGCGAAGTACAAACTCGCCGAAGCCGAAATTGTCCTTTATCTCCTTCTCGAGATCGACCGACAGTTTTTTACTGTTCTTGTCGATGAAAACGCCACCGAATTCCTTGACATACTCGCGGTTATCCGACTCCGTCGACTCAACGATGATCGGGAGTGTAGGATCTTTGCCGCGCAGATAATTTGCCAGCGTCAGACCCGCTTTTCTGTCCTTAGCCCCTTCATGCTTGAAACTTACGTCGGTAATCACGCCGAGCATATTCTTCCCGTAGCGTCCGTAAAGCTCAAGAGCCTCCTCATAGTCACGGGCAAGTATCACCTTGGGGCGTCCGCGCATACGCAACATCTGCTCATGCACGTTGAGAGCTTCGGTCGAAAACTCTCTCGACTGTTTCAGCAGGAATTTGTAGATGTGGGGAAGCACCGACGAGTAGAACCTCACGGAATCCTCCACAAGCATTATGGCCTGCACTCCCACCTCCAGCACGTCATTGTCGGCGTTCATCTTGTCCTCGAGGAGCTTGATGATTGCAAGCAGAAGATCCACATTTCCGAGCCAGCTGAACACATAATCGACCCCGCTGTGATCCTCCTGCGAGATGCGGCGTGTCACCTCGCGGCTGAACGGCGTGAGCACGACTATCGGCGTGTCAGGGCTAAGTGCTTTCAGCTCCTTCGCCCCTTCAAAAGTCTCGGTCAGGTCTCCGCCCGGCATAGCTATGACCAGATCATAATGTTTCTGAGCCACAGCCTCTACTGCGTCAGAGATATGCGACACGCGCGTCACACGGGGAGGCGAGCTTAGATTCAGTGACACATACTCAAAGTAGAGTTGCTCCTCCACGCGCCCGTCCTCCTCCATCATGAAGGCATCATAGGGCGACGCGATGAGCAGTACATTGATTATGCGCCGCTGCATCAAAGCCTGAAAGGCAGTATCTTTTAGATACAACTGGCTTAGTGACTCCTCGTTCATGGTTGTGACAATGACCAATTTGGCAAAGTATCCCCAAAGATACGAAAAATCGCTTACACTTCCCCCTTTCCCCGTTAAATTCTCACATTAACATCTTTAACAATACACCCCGCCACCCTTCTGCGACCCTGCAAAATAGTTTTTGAGGCAGTTTTCAGTCATGTTTGTTGAGGGTTAGAGATTTTTTACTACTTTTGTGCTTAAAATACGAGTTAAACTGAAATCACAAAATCATTTCATTCAATATGATTAACGCTCAGGATATTAAGAACGGCACCTGCATCCGCATGGATGGCCGTCTGTACTTCTGCGTGGAGTTTCTTCACGTGAAGCCCGGTAAAGGAAACACATTCATGCGCACCAAGCTCAAGGACGTTGTCGACGGACGTGTGCTCGAGCGCCGTTTCAACATCGGCGAAAAGCTCGAGGACGTGCGCGTGGAGCGTCGCCCCTATCAGTTCCTCTACAGCGAGGGTGGCGACGACATCTTCATGAACAACGAGACTTTTGAGCAGATCCCCATCAACAAGGAGCTCGTCACAGGTGCTCCCTTCATGAAAGAGGGTGACACTGTGGAAGTTGTTACCGACGCTTCAACCGAGACCGTGCTCTACGCCGAGATGCCCATCAAGACCGTTCTCCGCATCACCTACACCGAGCCCGGAATCAAGGGTGACACCGCTACCAACACACTGAAGCCCGCTACCGTTGAGACCGGTGCAACCGTGCGCGTGCCCCTCTTCATCAATCAGGACGAGCTTATCGAGGTTGACACCCGCGACGGCAGCTACATCGCCCGCGTCAAGGGTTAAACCGTCACATTGCGTCAGTCTGCAACGACTGCCATAAAAACAGATCGAGGATGCCACCTGTGAAGGTGGCATCCTCGATTTTTTATGTTTGATCTATCAGAGCAGCATCGGCGCAATGCGGCGCAATGCGGCTATGAAGCGGTCGATCTCCTCGCGGGTGTTGTACATCGCGATCGATGCTCTCACCGTCCCCTCTATGCCGAGAGCATGCATGAGCGGCTCCGCGCAATGGTGCCCTGTGCGCACCTCTATTCCGAGTTTGTCAAGCAGCATACCGGTGTCGTAGTGGTGAGCGTTGCCTATCAGGAATGAAATGACTGCACTTTTACCGGGTGCCGTCCCGAAGATGCGCATGCCCTCTATCTTCATCATCTCTTCGGTCGCATAGGCCAGTAAGTCATTCTCATGGCTTTCTATCGCTTCATATCCGATAGAATCCACATAGTCAATAGCTTTCTTGAAGGCCGAGATACCCACGAAATCAGGCGTACCGGCCTCAAACTTAAACGGAAGGTCGGCCCACGTCGAGCCGTCAAACGACACAGTTCCAATCATCTCGCCCCCACCTTGATAGGGAGGCATTGACTCAAGCAGCTCGCGCTTTCCATAGAGTACGCCTATCCCTGTAGGGCCGTACATTTTATGCGACGAAAACGCATAGAAATCAGCGTCGAGCGCACCGACATCGACCCGCATGTGAGGCACCGCCTGCGCACCGTCGACAAGCACCGGCACTCCGTGGGAATGAGCGATCGCAATCATTTCAGCCACAGGATTGACCGTACCGAGCACATTGGACACATGGCAGAAAGATGCCATGACCGTGCGGTCATTGAACAGCGACTTGTATGCGTCGAGATCAAGCGTCGACTTATCGGCATTCAACGGCACAACACGCAGCTTGATGCCCGTGCGCATCGCAAGCAACTGCCAAGGCACAATATTGGAATGATGCTCCATCACGGTGAGGATCACCTCGTCGCCGGCCTTGAAACGCTGACCGAACGATGAAGCCACAAGGTTGATACCCTCCGTGGTACCGCGCGTGAAGATCACCTCCTCGATGCTTGAGGCACCGATCCAATCTTTCACGCGACGCCGTGTCTCCTCCTGGCAGTCGGTAGCTTCCTGCGATATCGACGACACCCCGCGATGCACATTGGCCTTGTGATGGTAATACATGCGCTCGATCTCATCCACGACCACGCGCGGAGTCTGCGACGTGGCTGTGTTGTCGAGATACACCATCGGGTGACCGTAGAACTCACGGTCGAGTCCGGGGAAATCAGCCCTTATCTTTTCTACGTTATACTCCATGTTTCGCATTGCAGTCGGCACACATCATTTCCTCACCTTTGAAACGCCGCTCCACAAGATGACGCAGACGCTCCGACAGCCCGTCGATACCGACGTTGTCGATTATATCCATCATGAATGCCTGCATGAGCATCATGCGCGCTTCGGTCAGCGGAATACCGCGCTGACGCATGTAGAACAGCGCATTCTGGTCAAGCTGACCCGTAGTGGCGCCGTGGCTGCACTTCACATCGTCATTGAAAATGAGAAGCTGCGGTTTGGTGTGCATACGCGCTTGACGTGAAGCAAGTATATTGCGATTGCTCTGATAAGCTTCATTGAAGCGCGCACCATACTCCACTGTTATGGTTCCGGCAAAAGCTCCTGAAGAGCTGCCGTCGAGCACATATTTGAACAACTGGTTGCTCCGGCCGTGATCGCCGCAATGTGAGAGTTCCGAGAAGTTGTCGATATGCTGCGCTTCGTTACCGATAGCCATTCCATCAAGTGTGGTCACCGCGCGCGACTCCTTCTGGACGATATAGTATTCATTGCGCGTAATGCCGTTTAGCAGCGTCAGCCCGTTTATCCTGAGCTCAGAGCCTTCATGCTGTTCGGCAAAAAGCTGCGACATGCGCGCAGTGCAGGAAGATGACTCCTCCATGTCGCACACATTGACGCGCGCACCCTTCCCGGCATAAACCTCGATCACCTGCGACGCCAGACACTTGACCTCGCAACGCGAGTGGTCGCAGAAAAGAATGCTTATGTCGCTGTCGTCCTCTGCCACGACAAGCACACGCCTGACCGCCATGAGAGGCACAGGCGACGACAGCAGATTGACGATCTGCATGGGTTTGGCAGCTTTCACGCCGTGGCCAATATGGATAAACACACCATCCTGCGCCAGCAGCGTGTTGAGTGCCAGCGGCGTCCCACCACGCTCCGCCGAAGCGATGCGGCCATAATATTTTTCCACAATCTCAGGCATTTCAGCGGCTGCCGCAGCAAGCGACATCACTGTCACTCCTTCAGGGATATTGCGCAACAGCGCTTCGGTCGGGACAAACTTGTCATTTGCCACCGCTCCGAGCCAAGTGCTTGCGGTGGGCACACCGCAATGAAACACTGCGGCAAGATCCACCGGAATATTGACGCGACCGATGTTTACACCATAGTCGGGCGCAAACATCTCATCAACCGATGTTTTCTCATATCCTTCCTCACCCTTGTGTGGCAAGCGCCCTATCCGCTTCAGCCGCTCCAGTGCTCCGGCGCGGGCCGAGTTGAGTGCCCCGGCCGAGTTTGCGCTGACCTTAGCCGCATTAGCCTCATAGAGCTCTATGTACTGGTCAAGCGCGTTCATATCGCTGAATCTTTTTTGTTGTCGACCTCTTCTTTAATCCAGTCGTAGCCTTTCTCCTCGAGTTCGAGCGCGAGCTCCGGTCCACCGGTGCGCACGATGCGCCCCTTGTAGAGCACATGCACCACATCGGGCTTGATATAGTCGAGCAGACGCTGATAGTGAGTGATGACGATAGCGGCATTCTCAGGCGTACGGAGCTTATTGACACCTCCGGCAACCACGCGCAGCGCATCGATGTCGAGGCCGCTGTCGGTCTCGTCGAGAATAGCCAGACGCGGCTCAAGCACAGCCATCTGGAATATCTCGTTGCGCTTTTTCTCTCCGCCCGAGAATCCCTCGTTGACCGAGCGCGACGCCAGTTTGTTGTCAAGCTCGACAATCTCTCGCTTGCGGCGCATAAGTTTCAGGAACTCACTTGCCGACAAAGGTTCCTCACCGAAATATTTACGTTTTGCATTGAGAGCCGCACGCATGAAGTTGACCATCGACACGCCGGGGATCTCCACCGGGTACTGAAACGACAGGAAGAGACCTTCATGGCTGCGATCCTCCGGAGCAAGATCAAGAAGATTCACACCGTGAAGAGTGGCGGTTCCGGCAGTCACATTAAAACGGGGATCACCCGCCAGAGTAGCCGAAAGCGTGCTTTTTCCCGATCCGTTGGGTCCCATTATAGCATGCACCTCACCGGGTCTCACTGTCAGATCGACTCCGTGCAGTATTTCTTTTCCTCCGTCGGCAAGTTCGGCCTTCAGTCCTTTTATCTCAAGCAATATATTTTCTTTCATCACTTACGTTGTTTCCTATTGTAAAATCCTGCCGTAACGACATTTATCCCACCGATCCTTCGAGTGTGACCGAGAGCAGCCTCTGTGCCTCGACCGCAAACTCCATAGGCAGCTTGTTCATCACCTCCTTGGCGTAGCCGTTGACTATCAGCCCCACAGCCTCCTCTGTCGGGATACCGCGCTGATTGCAGTAAAATAGCTGTTCCTCCGAGATTTTCGACGTTGTGGCCTCATGCTCAACTATCGCAGTGTCATTCATCACGTCGATATAGGGGAAGGTGTGGGCTCCGCAGTGCGAGCCGAGCAGCAGCGAATCACACTGGGTGTAATTGCGGCATCCCGTTGCGTTGGGGGCGACTTTCACCAGACCACGGTAGGAGTTTTCGCTATATCCGGCCGAAATACCCTTTGAGACGATCGTAGAGCGCGTGTCGGATCCCACATGTATCATTTTTGTGCCGGTGTCGGCTTGCTGACGGTTGCGCGTCACTGCCACCGAATAAAATTCGCCGACACTTCCGTCGCCCGCAAGCACACACGAGGGATACTTCCATGTGATGGCCGATCCGGTCTCGACCTGAGTCCACGACAGTTTGCTGCGCACTCCGCGGCAAAGTCCGCGCTTAGTCACGAAATTATAGACACCGCCGCGTCCCTCGCGGTCGCCGGCATACCAGTTCTGCACCGTAGAGTATTTCACCTCGGCACGGTCTTCGGCCACAATCTCCACAATAGCTGCATGAAGCTGATTCTCGTCGCGCATCGGAGCGGTGCATCCTTCGAGATAGCTCACATAGGCATCATCGTCGGCCACAATGAGCGTGCGCTCAAACTGCCCGGTACCCATGGCATTGATGCGGAAATAGGTCGAAAGCTCCATCGGGCAGCGCACTCCTTTGGGGATATAGACAAACGATCCGTCGGAAAAGACTGCGGAGTTAAGCGCGGCAAAGAAATTGTCGCGGTAGCTCACCACACTTCCCAGATACTTCTTCACCAGATCGGGATAGTCCTTCACCGCCTCAGAGATCGAACAGAAAATCACCCCCATCGATGCAAGTTTCTCGCGATGGGTCGTTTTCACCGACACCGAGTCCATCACCGCATCCACCGCCATTCCTGCGAGCTGATTACGCTCGGCAAGCGGTATGCCGAGTTTCTCAAATGTCTCAAGCAGCTCGGGATCAACCTCGTCGGCCGTCTTTGCCTTGTCGCGTGTGCGTGGGGCGGCATAGTAGCTTATAGCCTGAAAATCGATCTCAGGTATAGAGAGATGAGCCCAATGCGGCATCTCAAGAGTCTGCCAGTAACGAAACGCCTTGAGCCTGAATTCAAGCAACCATTCAGGTTCATTCTTTTTTGCAGAGATAAGTCTCACGACATCCTCCGACAACCCGACGGGTATAATGTCGGTGTCGATATCGGTCACAAAACCGTACTTGTAGTCATCGCCTTCTCCGGCGACCTTGTCTATTATTTCATTATCCATTTCAGGAGGTGGATATTGAGTAATCAGTTCTTTGTTCAGTCACTCAGTTGATAACGCGGGCGGGGCATTTATGGTTCTGATGCCGGGAGATACTGCCCGAGCATTGCCGTAGCCACTCCAAACGTGCGCGGGGCAAGGTCAAGCACTACTTCGGCCACACGTCCGCCGGCAAGCGTGGACTTGTCGATCACCGAGCCGCCCTGCTTGAACGCCTGACACACATTCAGAATGATGCTCAGCACCAGAAAGCCGACAAAAACGCTCGTAATCATGCCCAGACAGCTGTCGACAAACCCGAGAGCCACACCGTGGACAATGCCGCGCATCATCCCGACGATGATATGCACCGCAATGTAAGCGGCTATGAATATCGCCGTAGACGCTACTACGCCGGCGGCATGGCGCGTCACCACTTCAGGAGCCCCCGACATCATCGACTTGAAGAAATCTTTTGCCTCAAGCCATTGCGCAAAGTCGCCCGACAGCAGCCGACATGCCGCTATGCCTGCGACCACTCCCGCAACCACCCCGAGCTGCCGCAGGAAACCGCGGCGGTAGCCTGCGACTGCAGTGACGATGAGGAGGCCGATTATTACAATGTCTATTGTCGTCATGATGAGGGTTAGTACCAATTAATTCCGTTGTAGGTCGAGGAGCGCTTGTCATACTTGACATCGGAGAGAAGCGACGACTTGACGGCGATATGGAAATTAAAACTTTTGTAAGGACCAACGGGAATCACGCTCGCCGACATGGTGAAGCAGTGCAAATCACGCGAGATGTTGCAACTCATGTAGGCCAGTTTCTTTGTCTCGAAGTTGTAGCTCGCCGAGAACCCGGCGGTCCAGTTGGGCGTCGGACTGAGATTTCCCGAGAGACTGAGGTTCTGGGTAATCTTGCCGTTGAATTCCATTTTATCGTAGTTGAACGTTCCGTAGCCATAGTTCACCGAGTAGTTGAACGTCAGGCTCCACGGGAAAGGCCACGGCGAATATCCGTCGTTGTCGGGAGGAGCCTCCTCCTCTTTCTTCTGCCCTCGTCCGGGCCGCTCGTAGCCAATGTTTTCGTCGTATCCCACATCATCCTCCTCGTTGCCGGTGTCCTTGCCGTTGCTCTTACCCTTGTCATCCTTGCGCTTGAAGGTGTTGTTGTTGAGCGTATAGCTGAACGACGTGCCGGTGCTCGCGAGTCTACCTATACCCTTTCCGGCTTTCCAGCGCGGCACATTCACCCTGACGGGCTGCCCTGCCGAGTTAAGCTGGTAAGTGTAGACATCCCACGTAGCCTGAAGGTTGAGGTTGAAGTTCTTGACAAGCCGCAGAAGAATCGAAGTGTTGATGTTGCTCCAGTTCATCGAGTCGGCGGCAAAGTTGTAGCTCTGCGTTATGCCAAGGTTTTCGATAAGCGATATTTTCTTCTCGCCGGTGCTGTCATTTTCATTCTTCACCTTCATTTCCAGATTGTTGTTCAGCGCGACGGTCATGGTTCCTGATTTACCTTGACCGGGCACGCCGTAGAGCGCGTTCTGGAACATCGAGTATTTATGACGCTGCATCACACCGTTTTGGTCGGGCATCTCATAAGTCCCGTAATAGCCATAGAACGGCTTACTGAAGTCAGGGTTACCCGAGAAAGAGATCGAGGGAGTAAGCACGTGGCGTATCATCTTCACCTTATCGCCCAGAAACGGCAACGGCTGATAGAAACCATAGAGCTTCGTATCCATCGACACCGACGCCTGAAAATCGTAGACGTTGTAAAGGCTATAGGTGGTGTCGGCGACAACAGCAGCCGCATTCGGATCCCACTGGCGACGTATCTTGCTGGTGTACATGCGGTCGGTAAGATTTACCGACGGGGTCACATTCACATAGTTGAGCAGATTGAAGGTAGCCGAAATGGGGATGTAGTGCTTAATCGCATTCCGCCAGTCTTTGATCAGGCTCTTTTTGAAGAACACATCCTGCTGAGCAGTCAGAGAGTTCTGCAGCTGACCGGAATATGACATTCTGATCTTCTCATACCACTTCTCGTCGCCGGCCGCACGCTTGCGCTTGAACGGATAGGTCTGCGCCATCGTGACGGTCAGGTTGGGGAATGAGACCGTGAGTGTCGAGTCCTGCGTGCGCTGCGAGAGGTTGAGGGTAGTCGATAGCGACCACTTGCTCTGCGGGAAGCGATAGGTCATGTTGACCGAGGAGCTCTTGGTGTTCTCAGTGAACGCGCTTGTGTAGTAGCTGTTGAGCGCATTTCGGGAGTAGCCGCTCGTGGTGAAGTTCACCGAGGCCGAGAGCGACATATTGGGGTTGGCCTTCGAGTCCTGACTGTGACTCCACAGCACCTGAAAGTTGGTCATCTTGCTGTAGTCAGGCAGACCCTTGTCACCGGTGATGGTTTTCAGGTAGTTGAATGAGAAGTTACCCGAATATTTGTATCTCTTGGAGTAGGTGGACTGCCCCGACAGACCCCACGAGCCTTTTGTGTAGACCTCACCCGTTATGGCAAGATCAATATTGTCATTGATAGCGAAATAATAACCTCCGTCACTGAGATAGAAGCCACGGTTGTAGTCATCGCCGAATGTCGGGAAGATTATACCCGAGGCATACTCGTCGGAGAACGGGAAATAGCCGAACGGCACCGCAAGCGGGATCGGCACACCGAGGAGTACCATATAGGCCGGGCCGGTCACAATGTCACTCTTAGGCTTCATTTTAGCCTTTGTAAGCTGGAAATAGAAGTGGGGGTGGTCGTGATCGTCGCAGGTGGTGTAGCGGGCATTCTGGATATAGTAATAGTCATCCTCGGTCTTTTTTGTCTGCCCGCCGGTAAGATACCCCTCGCCCTGCTGGGTTATGACGTTGTTGATATAACCTCGCTTAGTCTTGAAGTTATAGCTCATGTCGTCGGTCTCATAGCTCGTGCCCCCCTCGGTAAACACTGGTTTACCCGTGAGATCGCCCACTGAGTCGACCACACCCTGCGCATAGACAGTGTTGTTTTTCAAGTCCATGCGTATCTCGGCCGCGTCGAGTTTCAGATCTCCGTAAGTGACCTTGCCTTCACCGTACATGTAGGATATGTTCTGCCCTATCATCACCATGGAGTCAGCGCAGTCCATATCCACAACGTTGTCGAGATCAACCTTCTCGAAACGGAAACGGGAGTTTGCGTTGATCCTCGGGCGCGTGGGAGCCATACGCGGAGCAACGGAATCGACGCGCGCGGAATCGGGTGCTACTGAGTCAACAGCCAGAGAGTCACCGAGCCCGATAGCCTGTCGCAGGTCGGTAAATACCGAATCGGCGAGCGCGCGGGCTTCGGCCTGAGTAGGCAGTTCAGCAGGAGGCGGAAGCGTGACCTGCGCCGCTCCTGAGAGCGTCGCACATACCGCAACAGCCAGTAAAATTATATATCTATAGAGTGGAAAGCGTCCCAATCCTCTGTAAACTTGCGTTTTTGTAAACCTACCGCCAGCCATCGCGCGAGGGCATGACTGACACAGTTTGCAAAGATAATCGAATTAGAGGATATGTAAAAGTTAAAAAAATTCACGCCACATATTGCAATTCCATATCATATAAATGATTACCTTTGCGCACATTTAACATGCCGACACATCGGCTCCCACAACCGCAACGCCATGATAAGGATCGAAGACTACGTTGATCTGCTCCCGCTCAACACATTTGGGCTCAAGGGTACCGCGCGCCGACTCGTGACCTACACCGAGCCGGAAGACCTCAATGATCTTTTTGCCAATGGCACTGATGAGTGGCTGATAGGCAAGATGTGTCACGCAGGAGGTGGAAGCAACCTCCTCTTTGTGGGTGACTATGACGGCACTATCCTGAAATCGGAGATAAAAGGGATTGAGATCCTGACGCCCGACAACGATGATTGCGTGCTTGTGAAAGCCGGAGCGGGCGTGATGATGGACGATCTTTGCGCCGACATGGCATCGCGCGGATTATGGGGCACCGAGAATCTCTCAGGCATCCCCGGCCAAGCCGGAGCCGCCGCAGTGCAGAATATCGGCGCTTACGGCGTCGAGATCGCCGAGCTCATCGAGCGTGTGGAGGTCTACGACACCGTCGGCCGCACATTCGATGCCTTCACCGCTGCCGAGTGCGGCTATGGCTACCGCACATCGGTCTTCAAACGCGCCCCGCTCAAAGGGCGCTACATAGTCACCGCCGTCACGCTCCGCTTGTCGGCTACGTCTCACCCACGCCTCAGCTACGGCCATCTTGCAGTCAGAGTGAGCGCATTCCCCACCCCCGAGGAGGTGCGCCGTGAAGTCATGGCAATGCGCGACAGCAAGCTACCCGACTGGCACGAGTATGGCAACGCAGGGAGCTACTTCAAGAACGTGGAGACCGACACCGCAGTCTATGACCGCATCTGCGCAATGGTCGCGCCTGACCTTGTCCCCTCCTACCGCCTCACCGACGGACGCATAAAGATACCCACCGCGTGGTTTATCGAGCGGTGCGGATGGAAAGGGCGGCATAATGGCGGGGCGGCCGTGTGGGAGAAGCAGCCGCTTGTCATCGTCAATGCCACGGGCAACGCCACTGCCGACGACATCGTGGGGCTTGAGAAAGAGATTGTCAGATCGGTCCACGACCGTTTCAAGGTGACTATCGAACCGGAAGTAGAAAAAATCAGCACAAGGATATGAATTCGTTTGTCATAGAGGGTGGACGCACACTCTCGGGATCCATCACACCGCTCGGCGCCAAGAACGAGGCTCTGCAAGTGATCAGCGCGGTTCTGCTCACGACCGAACCGGTAACCATAACCAATATTCCCGACATTCTTGACGTGCGCAACCTCATCGGCCTGCTCGAAGGGATGGGCGTCGAGGTCAACCGCGACGCACCCGACACCTACACGTTCAGAGCCGCCGAGCTAAACCGTGACTTCATCGAGAGCCACGAGTTTGTGGTGAGATGCAATTCACTGCGCGGATCGGTGATGCTTGCCGGCCCGCTGCTCACACGCCTCGGAGCTGTCAACTTCCCTCAGCCCGGAGGCGACAAGATCGGACGCCGCAAGGTCGACACCCATGTGTTCGGATTCATGAAACTCGGCGCGACCGTGAAGCCGCATAGCGAGTTCGGAGCCACGCGCCTCACCGCCCCCGCCGACGGCCTCAAGGGGTGCTACATGCTGCTTGAGGAGGCATCGGTGACCGGCACCGCCAACATAATCATGGCAGCGTCGCTTGCCAGCGGCGAAACCACCATCTACAACGCCGCCTGCGAGCCCTACATACAGCAACTGTGCCGCATGCTCATAGCGATGGGAGCGCAGATCGAGGGCGTCGGGAGCAATCTGCTTCACATCAAAGGGGTGAAAGCTCTCGGAGGTGCAACCCACCGCGTGCTCCCCGACATGATTGAGGTGGGCAGCTTCATCGGGCTTGCCGCCATAACCCGCAGCACCCTGACGATCAAAAATGTCTCGATACAGAATCTCGGTATCATCCCCGATGCGTTCCGCAAGCTCGGCGTGACGATCGAGGAGCGCGGCGACGACCTCTACATCCCTGCAAAAGAGTCTTATGTGATCGAGACCGACTTCGATGGCTCGATCCCGACAATCTCCGACGCGCCGTGGCCGGGTCTGACCCCCGACCTGCTCAGTGTGATACTCGTAGTGGCCACGCAATGCTCGGGTTGCGTGATCATCCACCAGAAGATGTTTGAGAGCCGCCTCTTTTTTGTCGACCGGCTTATCGACATGGGTGCGCGCATCATCCTCTGCGACCCTCACCGCGCTGTGGTCATCGGCACCGATCACAAATATCCGCTGCGCCACAACAAAATGTCGTCGCCCGACATACGCGCCGGCATCGCGCTTCTGCTTGCCGCACTATCGGCCAGCGGAACTTCGGTGATAGGCAATGTGGATCAGATCGACCGTGGATATGAGCGCATAGACCAGCGCCTTAACACTCTCGGAGCAAATATCGTGAGATTATAGCGAAAAACGTAATTTAAGATAATGCGCAATCAATCGGGATTTTTTAATAATTTAGCGCGCTGAAACGGAAATAATATTTTCACAAGCGTTATTCCTGACAGGATATCACCTGAAAAAACAAAATGATAGAAAACCTCGTCATAGTAGAGTCTCCGGCAAAGGCAAAGACCATCGAGAAGTTCTTGGGAAAGGACTTCAAGGTCATGTCGAGCTACGGCCACATCCGCGATCTTCGCAAGAAGAACTTTAGTATCGATGTGGATAACGACTTTGAACCGGAATATGAGATACCGGCCGACAAGCGGCAGCTTGTGGCTGAGCTGAAGAAGGCAGCCGCAGAAGCACACACGGTGTGGCTCGCATCTGATGAAGACCGCGAAGGAGAAGCCATAGCATGGCACCTCGCCGAAGTGCTCGGTCTCGACCCGGCCACAACCCGGCGCATCGTGTTCCATGAAATAACCAAAGACGCAATACTCAACGCTATCGCCAACCCGCGCACGATCGACCTGCACCGAGTGGATGCGCAGCAGGCACGCCGCGTGCTCGACCGCATCGTCGGCTTCGAGCTCTCGCCCGTGCTCTGGCGCAAGATACGTCCGTCGCTGTCGGCGGGGCGCGTGCAGTCAGTGGCAGTGCGCCTGATCTGCGAGCGTGAGAAAGAGATAAGCGAATTTACCCCCGAGCCCTATTTCCGCGTCACGGGTGAATTCAAGACTGCGGCGGGCGCTCCGGTGAAAGCCGAGCTCAACCACCGCCTACACTCCATCGACGAAGCGCGCGCGCTGCTCGACGAGTGCCGGAAGGACACTTTCACTGTGGCCGACATCAACGTGAAACCCACGAAGAAATCACCGGCCGCACCTTTCACCACCTCGACTCTCCAGCAGGAAGCGGGGCGCAAGCTCAGCTTCCCGGTAGGGCTGACAATGAGCGTGGCGCAGAAGCTCTATGAGAGCGGACTCATAACCTACATGCGTACCGACTCGCTCAATCTGTCGCAACTCGCGCTGAACACCATCAAGCAGGAGATCACCGCCGAAATGGGTGAGAAGTATGTGAAGATACGCCAGTACCACACATCGTCGAAAGGAGCGCAGGAAGCTCACGAGGCGATACGCCCCACTTATATCGACCGCCGCACCATCGACGGCACTCCGCAGGAAAAGCGCCTCTACGATCTGATATGGAAGCGCACCATCGCATCGCAGATGGCCGACGCCGAGATAGAGAAAACCACGGTCGAAATCCGCCCCGGCTCCGACAACAGCCACTACTTCCAGGCATCGGGCGAGGTGATAAAGTTCGACGGTTTCCTGAAAGTGTATCTTGAGGACAGCGACGACGATGACCGTCAGTCGTCGGTGTCAGAGGATCTCCTGCCGGCCATGACTACCGGCGAGGCTCTGACTCCCGAGCGCATCCACGCCACCGAGAGATTCACCCAGCAGCCTCCGCGCTACACCGAGGCTTCGCTCGTGAAGAAGATGGAGGA
>CAYSKE010000009.1:0-24196 GCA_964431465.1 uncultured Muribaculaceae bacterium
CAAACCAATAAGACTAAGCGTTAAACAGTTTATTGGGACACCAGTGCACCATGGTACGTCCCTACTATGGTGGAAAAACAACCATTTATTAATCGGCAAATCTCAACATGACAAAAACCGGGTCGCCCCCGCATGAGAGCGACCCGGTCACAGATGAAGTTATATCTTACTTCTGGAGCTGATAGAGCGAGGGGAGGGCGGCGTTGGTCTGCTCTGCGGCGTAGCAGCCGAACGACGCATACTTGATCGAGTACTGCACATACTTGTCGAAGTAGTTGGTAATCTTCCATGTGCCGTCGGAATTCTTTTCAGCCTTCCAGTAGCACCCTTGGTGAGTGAGCTCGATGTTGTCGTTCTTGTAGTAGGTGTTGTAGGTGTCGTCGTTCACATAGATCACCTGACCGTAGGAGTCGATGATGAAGAAGTATCCCTCGGGAGCATCCACCTTCTTGCCACCGGCATCGGTGTGCGAGGCCGTGAAACGGAACGCGTTGACGTCGGTCGGGGTCACGATCACTCCACCCTTGTCGCTGACCGGCTCGGTGTAGAAGTAGGAGTAATAGGGATTGCGCGTCGAGGTGAACGGTATGGCGCATATTCCCTCGGCAACCATGAGGTACGACTGCTCGAGCTCGATCTTGTCGGCGGTGAACAGGTTGAACATCGCTTTGCCGATGTATTTCTCAAATTTCCATACGTTGGCTCCATATCCGGCCTCTTTCTTGTAGCGGCCGGTCACGGTCTCGAGGCCGTTGTCGTTGCGGCTCCACTTGCTGCCGTCGTACACATAGAGGGCTGCCGTGTTGCGGTTGTACTTCACGTAGACGGCCTCACCCTCCTGAGCATAGGGGAGCTTGTTGCGCAGATAGATCGGGAGATATGACTCCGCATCGTCGAGCGAGTTGTTGGCGAAGCCCATTGCGGTGTAGTCGTCGGGGTCGAGAGCCACAACCTGCGAAGCCACGATCCACTTGCTCCCCGTGTAGGTGTAGACGGTGTTGACGGTCTTTGTCGAGGGATTCACCACGGCATAGCGACCCGAAGCGTCGGGGTCGGCGTTGGCTGCGAGCACATTGCGGCCGTCGGAGTAGTAGAGCACCGGATTCACCCCTGCGGCGTAGTTGTAGGCGCCCCATGAGGTGTAGTTGGTGCTGTACTGCAGCCACTTCTCCTTACCCTTGTTCATGATGGTCCATGTGCCGTCGCCGTCGTTGTCGGTTACGCTCCACAGATAGCCGTCGTCGGTAGTGTCGGCCTCATCGGCCACATTGAAGCTGTTGTAGGTGCCGCTCATGTAGAGATAGCGACCCTTGGCATCCTGTATGGTCATGAACTCGCCGTCGACGTCGGCAAACGTGTAGACGTTCCCGGCCTTGGCACCGCTCAGCGTGCCATCCTCCTCCACCGTCACATCGTCGTTGTTGTTGATGTAGCCGTAGGTCTTGGTCTCGCTGCCGCCGAGGATTCCTTCGGCTACACCCTTGTCGGCAAACAGCAGCACGTCGCCACCTTCAAATTTCACCGGGATGTAGTCGGCGTCGGCAAACACCGGCTCCTCGTTGGCCACGTTGTAGGTCACCATGCACATCTCCCCCTCTTGCGCGTCGGTGTACTTCGCCGCGAGCAGAGCGGGAATCTTGTCGGCCGCGCTCACTGCCGGAGTGAACGCCTGGATATAGTCGTCGTTGCTTTCCCATGCGCTTTGATAGCCCGCTTTGTCCACCGTGTAGGTCAGAGCGGTGGCCACGGTCGTGATAGTCGGGTCGTTCTCACCTGCCTCGGCATAGATAATGTCGACCGAGCTGCCGATATCGGCAAGATAGTAGGGGAACGTCGCGCTCTGCATGAATGCGGGCAGAGCCACCGTGGCGGGGAAAGAGCCGTTGGAGTTCAGGTAGAGATCCGATGCGATAGCCTTCGCCTCGGCTTTCTCGGCGTCGTTGGTGGCGAGAGCCTCCATCAGTGAGGCGATAGTCGAGTAGTCGCTCTCGGTGAGGGCGTAGGTGACGTTGGTCACAGGCTTGTTGTAGTTCACGCCTCCCTCAAAACCGTCGAGCATCTCGTCGTTCCATGAGTTCACGCCGCAGCTGCCCAGACCCAGTGTGAGGCCTGTGGCTGCAAGTGCGCTTATAATGACTTTATTCATTGTAGTTGCTTCTGTGGCTTTTTAGAAATGGAATTTCACTCGCAGGTTGAATGTGCGGCCTTGGCTGTAGAAAATACGATAGGCATTGCTCCACGTGCCGGCGGTGCCGTGATCGGTATAGGCATCCATGATGTAGTAGTTGCTGAACACATTGTAGACGTTGGCCGAGAATGTGCAGCGCACGTCGCCGGTGATCGGGAAGCTGTAGCTGGCGTTAAGGTCGAGCTGGTTGCCGAACGGGATGCACCACGGATCGGCGATCGACAGCGTCTTGCCCGGCTGGAGCTGGCTCGAGTTGCTCGAGTTGCTCAGCGAGTAGTCGGAGTAGTTGCGGGCGTTCAGAGTCCAGTCGGCGCCGATGCGGAAGCCCGAGAACGGCTTGAACTGCGTGCCGATAGCGCCGGTGGTCTGTGCCGAGCCGCCCACCTTTCTGCCCTTCTGGTCGATCTTGGCCCAGAGGTGGTCTTCGGCCATGGGAGTGGTGATGGTGGCGGGATGGCTCTGGTCGCCGAGACTCGACAGGGCCTGGCCGCCGCTGTTGTAGTAGTAACCCACGGGAGCGTTCTGCCACGTGTTGTCGGCCCATGCGAGCATACCCGACAGCTCAAACCAGTTGGTGGGCTTGTACACGAAGTTGAGCTCCAACCCCATGTAGCGCGAGTCCACGCCGTTCATTGTGGCGGTGTAGCGGTCGCCGTCATAGGCCAGCGTGCCCGTCGAGATCATCGTGCGGTCCATCCACATCGTGTAGTAGCCGTTGAGCTGAGCGGTGAAAGTGGGGGAGTGGAACTCATAGCCGGCCTCAAAAGCTCCCACCTTCTCATTACGGGGATTGGGGTTGATGGCGTTGGAGTTGGCGGGCGAAACAAACACGCCGTACTGCAGATAGGGAGCGCGGGTGATATAGCCGCCGTTGACAAACACGTTGTTGTTGCGGTCTATGTTGTAGTTGGCGCCACCCTTGATCGATCCGGCGAAGAATGTGCGTGTCGGCGACTTGCTGTTTTTCTCGTCGGTGTAGAAATGCTCGAAGCGGGTGTAGGTGTTCAGGTTCATCGCACCCGAGAGCACGAGGTTCAGGTTGTTGTCAAGCAGATTCTGCTCGATCTGACCGTAGAAACCCTCCTGCCAGATGCGGCTGTCCCAGTTGCGGTACACGATATCACCCACGCCGAGCTTCTGCTGGCGGTAGGCTGTCTGCTCGGCGGCGTTGGCAAATGTGCGGCCGTTGTTGGAAGCCGAGCGGTAGTAATCGATGAAATATTCACCGTCGTAGAGGTCGGTGATCTCGTTGGTGTGCTTGCCGTAGTAGTAGCGTATGTCCACACCCACGGTCAGCGACGTATTTTCGGCAATGTCGTTCTTGTAGTTCGACACTCCGCCAAACCACTTGTGGTTGTTCACCGAGTTCGACATCACCATCAGCGAGCCGGTGGTCGAGGCAGCGTTCATGCGCTGCACGTTGTCATAGGCGAAATAGCCGTTGGGGTGACGCAGCTCATAGGTCACACCGTTGTTGGTGATCGAGTTCCAGTTCAGTGAGCCGTTGGATGCGCCATACCAGTAGTTGTAGTAGGTCGACGAGCCTGTGCCCACCTGCGCGCCTTGGCCGCTTGTGCCGCCGCCCGTGCCGAGCGAGGCATAGATCACCGAGCTCAGCGACGACTTGTGGTCGATCTGCCACGTGTGGTTGAGCATACCCACAGGCTTGTTGTACTTGTTGATGTGCGACGAACGCTCCTGACCGTAGAGGTCGAAACCGTAGGTCGGGTTATAGCGGTACTGCTCACCCTTGGGCATATAGTTGGCGGCGTCCTGCCATCCCTGCACCGACAGTCCGTCCTGCGAGCTGCGCTGGTAGTGGGTCTGCGGAGCGCCGGTCACCGTGAGTGAGATCTGGTTGCTCTCGTTGATGCGTTTCGAGATATTCAGGAAGTAATTGTACTGCTCATACTGTGTGCCGAGCACATAGCCGTTGCCGCTCTTGCGCGATCCGAGAAATGTCATTGCCCAGCCATTTTTCATCATGCCGGTAGAGAACGATATGCCGTAGTTCATGGCATTGTCGTTGCCGAGGCCATACCATGCCGTTCCACCCTTCTTCGAGTCGAGACCGCGGGTCACCATGTTGATCGTGCCGCCAAACGAGGGCGACGAGATGATCGTGGCACCGAGACCGCGCTGCACCTGCATCGACGAGATGATGTCGCCCAGGCCGCTCCAGTTGGACCAGTAGATGCCGCCCCACTCCATGTCGTTGACAGGTACGCCGTTGACCATCGTGGCAGTGTTCGAGGCCTTGAAGCCGCGTATGTTGATCTTGGCATCGCCGAAACCGCCGCCATCCTTCGTGGCCCACACGCCCGGGGTGGTCTTCAGTATCTCAGGCAGCTCCTGATTGCCCAGCTTCACGTCGATAGTCTGGGCGTCGACTGCCGACACCGCTACCGGTGTCTTGCGGGTGCGTGCGATGGACTGTGTCACCACCACGTCCTGAAGCATGTGTGCGTTGATTTCCATCTTCACCGTCCCCACCTCAGGCTCGGCGGCGATGGTCAGGGGCTTCATCCCCACATACTCGATGCGGATCTTCTTGATGCCGTCGGGGACTTTGATTGTGAAATTACCGTCGATGTCAGTCGGGACTCCGTTGTTGGGGCGGCCATCGGGTGTCACTACTGCACCTACTATGGGTTCCCCCTCGTTGTCGACTACTGTGCCGTGGCACGTGATGTCGGCATAGGCCGTAGCCCAGACGACTATCAGTGCGGCTGTCAGGAGAAGAAATCTCTTCATAAACGCTTGTGAGTAATAGTTATTTATGATAAATAGAAGTTGATTTCCGTGGAGTGTGTCGTGTGTGTCGGCTTGCGTGACGTCGATTACAGTTCATCGGCGCGAGCTTTTGGTTTTCGTATGCAAATTTATGCTTTTTTGATATTTTTTAGCTGATTGATACGAAAAAAAAGTTTGACGCTTTTTCCACTCCCCGGTCGAATAATTATAGCTGTATCGTGACATTAACAAATTTTTTGTATATCTTTGCGCATATTCCGTCAGAATGTGGTCGCGGGCGATGGGCGTTTACCGCCGACTGTACGGAATCTATAGTTCTACCTTTGACAATAAGCAAATTACATTATGCGATTTGATCTCAGCCGGCTTCTGCTAATGCTCTCGCTGCTCCTCTCATCGGCATTCACTGCCGGGGCGCAGGTGTTTCTTGGAGAAGATGACGATGACGACACTGATCCCCCTGCAGCAGTTATACTTGAGGATTTCTTCGGCGACGATGCCGACGACAAGCTCACCAAAGTAGAGCCTGATACCGCAGTGGTTAAACTCATCCCCGACACGCTGGTTATTGACACTACTATCGACGTGAGCGACCTCATGCTGCCGAGGTGGTTTATCGCCACGCCTATCGTGTTCACCAATTTCGTGCGCCTCGACTCGGTGGCTCCATTTTCCCGCACGTTCAGCGACAATCCCGCCATGCAGTGGGTTGAGCGCGGCCTGAGTGCGCGCCGCCATCTGCAGGAGACACGTCAGCGGTTCTTTGTCAACAACCTCGATCTCCTGCACTATAATCTCGCCGATCTCCCTGATCCTCCCAAGCAGTATGTGGCATACGCCGATCCCGAGCACGCCAAGATCGTGGTCGAGGAAGTCACCGTGTCGCCTGCTCCCGGCGATACCGACCTTAAAGTCGACACACGCCGCAAGCACTGGATCGAGTCATTCAACGGTACCGCGCAGTTTGCACAGGCCTACAACTCATCCAACTGGTATCAGGGCGGCAACTCCAACGTCAACCTCCGCATCGCCGGTATCTACAACATCAACCTCAACACGGCCTATCACCCCAATCTGCTGTTCAACAACACTATTCAGTATAGGTTGTCGATAAACTCCGCTCCAAACGACACTCTGCGCAACTACAATATTTCTGAAGATCTCTTCCAGATCAACTCCACATTCGGTCTCAAGGCGTTCAAGAGCTGGTACTATACCATCACATTGCTGGCGAAGACACAGTTCCTTCAGAACTTCCCCGCAAACTCCAATACGGTCAAGTCGGCATTCCTTGCTCCGGGTGAGCTCAACCTTGGTCTCGGTATGACCTACAGCCATACCAATCCTAAAAAGACATTCACATTGAACTTCTCGATGGCACCGTTGTCCTACAACCTCAAGTCCTGTCTGTCCCATCGAGTCAATGAGGTGAGTCTCGGTATCAAGGAAGGCGATAAATTTGTGAGCCAGTACGGTTCGAATATGGAAGTTAAGTTCACATGGAATATTGCCTACAACATAGTGTATAACTCCCGGTTATACATGTTCTCCAATTATTCCTATCTGCAGGGCGATTGGGAGAACACAATCAACTTCTCGTTCAACCGCTACATTTCCACTCAGATTATTTGCAACCTGCGATATGACTCGTCGCGTAAGTCCGACACCGCATGGAAGTGCTGGCAGATGAAGGAGATGCTGACATTCGGTTTCGCCTACACGTTTGCGACTGTCTGATCCTGACTGCACTTTGCCTCAATGCGAGGAATCACTTATCTGATAATATTGTTTCTGACGGCTGTGGTGGACGTTGTCCCCATGGCTGCCGAAACTTTTGACGGGTATGCCGACCGCGCCGCGATAATCCGGCGTCTGGAGCAGCTCCCTATGGTGCCGATCGAAGGTATATGGCTCTTCCCCGCCACGGGGCAGATTGTGGTCGTGGAGCGTGAGGACGCCGATGCGATGCAGTTCAGGGTTGTCGCGGCATTATCTTCCCGCTCGGGCATTGAGTGCGGCACGCTGATAGGGCGTGTAGTCCCCACGGCGAAGTCCGGCGTGTTTGATGCGACTCTTGCCGGCATCGCTGCCGATGGCACTGTCAAAGCCGACATGTTGTCTAAGAAAGGGGGCAGCCGCTTCACGCTCTCGCTCACTGGCGACCGGCTGGCATTCACCCCCGTGCGCCGCGGCATAAAAGCCAACTGGTGGCGGCTTTTCCCCTATATGTTCCGATTCTCGGTGCGCACCTTCGACACCCGTCAGTCGGGGCTCGATGGCTGCATACGCCTGTGGCCGCGCGACCCTTCCGTTCCACCATATCAGCCCCGCTATCTGTGATGCCGTTCCGTCATTTCCTCATCGTCGCGCTCTGCCTGCTTTCGGTATCGGGCATCTCCCATGCGCAGCGCACCACGCGTCGCCCGCTGCGTGCGCCTCAGGCGGTAGTGGCAGTCACCGACAGTGCCGCGCGGCCGGTGCTTGACACGATTTTCTCCCCCGGCGCTCTTGTGGTGGTGTCGGGTTATGAAAAACCGCTCCGTTCCCTCCGGGAAACCATGCACGTCACCAATCTCGACACTCTCCGCCCCCTGAAATCCATTTCGGTCAATATCGTCTATCTTGATGTCGACAGCTCTCAGGTGCATCACCGCCGGCTTCAGCTTGATTGCGATATTCCGCCGGGAGAGACCAAAATGCTCTCCTTCCGCTCGTGGGATGTGCAGAACCGCTTTTACTACAAAGGCGGCCCGAAACCACGTTCGGCCGCCTATCCCTTTTCTATCCGTCTCAGTGTCCTGTCCGCTTCCTACCCCCGTCGGTAAAGCCCTGTTTTGTCATGGCACAGGGTCATAGCCCGATCCGCCCCACGGATGGCATCTCGCTATGCGCCGCATAGCGAGCCACATCCCTTTTATCGCACCGTGGCGGCTTATCGCTTCTATCGCATACTGGCTGCACGTGGGGGTGAAGCGGCAGCTTGCCGGCAGCATGGGCGATATGCACAGCTGATAAAACCTTATGGGCAATATGAGTAACCGGCGCATCATGTTGTGGCAGACTCCGCCGTGTTGGAGTGCTGCGTATCAACTGTGGTCAGATGCACGCCGGTGATTTTTGTGAGCAGACGATCCATCGCCCCCCTTACGCGCTTTGAGTCAGTCAGCTTGTCGGCCACATACACAAATATGACATCGATATCGGGGCACCCCTCCACATGGTCGCGCCGGCCGAGCCGGTAGCACTCCCTGATGCGGCGGCGCATCGTCACGCGATCCACGGCGTGACGCAGACGCTTCTTGGGCACTGATATGACAAACTTGACGCCGCGCTGACCGTCATGCCTTAATGCAGCAGGCGCCCACACTACCCGCAGGGGATAGGCAAGCGCGCTGTTTATGTCATCGCCTCCACGACGCGAGAAAAGCCGGTCGATAGCTGAGGCGCTGCAGAGTTTGGTCGCTTTGGGCAGGCTGTGGGTTTTCACTGCTGCTTCTGGTCGGCCAGATATAAGTCAAGGGCTGTGGTCATCGAGGGGGCGCCGGGTGTGGGAGCCTCGAGGTCGAGCCGAAGCCCCGCATCTTTCACCGCTTTGGCCACCGTCGGGCCGAAAACGCCTATGCGTATGTCGCCCTGCTCGAAATCGGGGAAATTCTTTTTGAGAGACTCGATACCCGACGGGCTGAAGAAAAGCAGCATGTCGTAGTCAAACTTCTCATCGGGGCCGAAGTCATTGCTCACAGTGCGGTACATCACGGCAGTGGTGTAGGTGATGCCGGCCTTCTCAAGCGGAGCTACATCGCTGCTGTTGTGCACGTCGGAAACCACAAAGAGATACTTTTCCTTGTTGTGTTTCTGGAGCATGGTGGTAAGGCCGTCGAGTTTGCCCGTCGCACCGAAAAAGATGCGGCGTTTGCGGAACGTGATGTACTTCTGGAGATAGAGCGCGATCTGCTCGTTGGTGCAAAAGTATTTCATGGTGTCGGGCACGGTCACGCGAGTCTCTTCGCAGAGACGGAAAAAGTGGTCGATCGCGGTGCGCGCCGTGAAGATCACAGCCGTGAAATCAGAGAGATTGATCTTCTGCTGGCGGAATTCTTTTGCCGACAGCCCCTCGACCTTGATGAAGGGGCGGAAAACAACCTCCACGCCATGACGGTCGGCGATCTCGAAATAAGGAGACTTCCCCGAGGCTGGCTGAGGCTGGGATACCAGTATTTTCTTTATCTTCACGCTATGGAATGGGTTTGTGTGGAGCGGGCGCTCCTTATTGGCAATACAAATAAATCTGCGGCGAAATGCTTATAGCACAGCCGAAATCGCGACGGCTGTATGAACTACGGCAAGTACCGGGATGATTTCAAGGGCGCAAAGATACAAAATAAAGTAAAAAGACGATAATACATTGGTATAAAAAAACGAAATCCCCTTGAAAATATAGCACATGCGTGCCATCACATAAAGGATGGCAGCCGAGATATAGGCCCACCACTGATCCCCCGCCCAGAGCACCGAGATTGTGGCGGGGATGAGGAGCCCGATACCGAGCAGACCTTGCGACGTGCTGAGCGTGTGTCGCCACAGGCCCGCGTTCTCAGGGGTGGTGAAGACATAGCCCACCGTGGCGCAAGCCACATAAGAGAAGGTGTTGAACACCGCCGCCACGCCGGTCATGGCCGCCACACAAAGCGGATAACCGGTGCTCCCGTCAGTCGTGACCCATCCGGCAAGAAGCACACCCTCGAAAACCGAAGTCTGGATCAGCATCAGCAGGATCATGCGTGCGTCGGCTGCCGTGTTGTGTATGTCAAATATGTTGGCACGCTGGCGGCGCGAAACAAGATCGGCAAAAAATGAAGCGGTTATGTGCCGCAGATTGGGTGCGTTGAGTCCCATCACCACAAACAGTGCCAGGATCACGGTGAGGATAATGTTGTCGGGGGTGTGCACCCCCGACGGTTCCGTGTTCAGGCCGATTGCAGCATTGAGAAGCATCATTGGCGGTTGATTACTTATCGTTCCGGAAGTCGGTGCGCACCGCATCGACCACGTTGATGATATAGTCGCCCGTCTTCTCGAGGCAGCTCACGATATCCATGTAGAAGATAGCGGCCTGATACTCGTAGTGGTTCTCGTTGATGTTGGTGATGTTCTGCGTGCGCAGCTGGTTGCGGCGGTTATTGAGTTCGCGCTCGGTGTTGTAGGAAACGACTATGTCGCTCTCGCGAGGCGTCTCTACCGTCGACAGCAGTTTCACCATGTTGGTCATCGCCTTGTCAACATACGCAAACATCGAGTCGATGTTGTTGTAGATCTCTTCGTTGAAATGCACGTTGGCCTGTTGCTTGCGCAGAAGTATCTTCCCTATGCCGAGGCAGCAGTCGGCGATACTCTCGATCTCGGTGACGATCGACAGCATTCCGGTCACATGGCGCTTTGAGGTGTTCGACAGGCGTCCCTCGGCCACGTGCTTCAGGAAGTTTCCGATCTCAAGCTCCATGCGGTCAGAGATTTCCTCATATTTCTCAAGCCGCGAGTAGAGCTGGTTGAAATCGTCGTTGCCGGGTTTGGTGTGCACGAGGGTCTGTGCCATCCCCACCATGCGCCCGACACGTTCAGCAAACACTTCAAGCTCCTTCTCAGCCTGTGCGATATTGAGCTCCGACACCCCCAGCAGGCCGCGCGAGATAAACTTGAGGGTAAACTCCTCCTCCTCGCGGTGGTGCGACGGGATGATCCATTCGAGCAGTTTCACATACGCATTTGTAAACCATATCATCAGCATCATGTTGATTGTGGTTACCAGCGTCGGGAACACCGACATGCCGAACGACACGCTCACCTGCATCTGGGTCATCGTGCCGAGCGTGGGGTCATCGGCGGGCAGACTGCCGTCGAAAAGATGGTTGTATATCTCAGGATTGGTGCTTTCCAGCGTGTTGACAAACCCATAAAGCAGATTGGGGTCGCCCTGACCGCACTTCTCGGTGATCCATGCGCAAAGGTCGCAGAACGGATAGAAAATAGCCATAGCCCAGATCGCGCCCGCAGTGTTGAAGAGCAGCATAGCGAGAGCCGCGCGTTTCGCTCCGATATTACCGCTCAGCGACGCGAGGATAGGCGTGATGGTGGTGCCGATCTTCGAGCCGAGGATTATGGCGCAGCCGAGATCAAACGAAATCCACCCCTTGCTGCACATGATCAACGTGATCGCAAATGTCGCGGCCGACGACTGTATCAGCATTGTGATGATGATTCCCACGAAGAGAAACACGATGACCGACCAGTAGCCCATCGAAGCATAGCGCTCGAGGAAAGCAAACATCTCGGGGTTGCTCTGCAAGTCAGGCACATACTTGCTGATAAGCGAAAGAGCCATAAAAAGAAAAGCGAAACCTATCAGCAACTCACCGATAGATTTCGTGCGGCTTTTCTTGGCAAAAAGCATCGGGACACCAAATGCGAGGATAGGCACGGCCACTGTCGAGACATCGACTTTGAAACCGAGCAGGGAGATCACCCACATCGTGAACGTCGAGCCCACATTGGCGCCGAGCGTCACGGCGAGAGACTGGCCGAGGGAAATGAGACCGGCGTTGACAAAGCCGACAACCATTGCCACCGATGCCGAAGAACTCTGAACCAGTGCTGTGATGAAGATTCCCGTGAGGGCACCCGCGAAGCGGTTGCGGGTCATTGCGCCAAGTATGGTGCGCAGACGATTACCGGCGGCTTTCTGAAGGCCCTCACTCATCACCTTCATGCCGTAGAGGAAGAGCCCGACTGATCCGAGCAGTCCTAAAAAGTCGAGAAAACTGTAATTCATGTGCAGTTTGTGTGTCTACAAAGATAAATCTATATAGGCCGAAATCAAAAAAAATCTTTCATCTGTTAAGTAAAAATTTGTTCCCGAGTGTTTACAATTATGAAAGAAGGCTTAAATTTGCCATTGCTGGTAAGCCGGATAAATAGGAATTTTCACTCTTAAACTCAATAACATTATGTCACAAAACATCACATTTATGGAGGCTGTCAAGGCATGTTTCAACAAGTATGCCGACTTCAACGGCCGTTCGCCCCGTGCAGAGTACTGGTACTTTGCTCTTTTCAATGCTGCTATTTGCCTTGTGCTTTACTGCCTTGCTGCATTTGTAGCTAACTTCTTCATTTATCTCTACTACATCTATGCGATTGCTGTGATTGTGCCCGGTATCGCTGTAGGCATCCGCCGTATGCACGACATTGGCCGCTCGGGATGGTGGATTCTCATCTCGCTCGTTCCCCTCATCGGTTCGATCTGGTTCATCGTGCTTGCCGCTCTTCCCTCGCAGCTCGGTCCCAATAAGTACGGCCCCAACCCCTACGGACAGAACTCGATCCTCGATCGTTAAAAGAAATATAGTGCGCTATGCGAGCCGCGTCAGCATCAGTTGGCGCGGCTTTCTGCGTCTATAATGAAGGCGACTTTGCTGTCGGCGGGGGAGAGGCTGATGCTTCCCTCGGCAAGTCGTCCGTCAAGCCATCGGGCGGGGGAGAGGGCTTGCGGCATCCCCCCGAGCCTGAACCGTCCGACCGACGTGCCGTGCAGTAGCCTATGGGTGGCTTTCCATGCCACCACTCCCATAGTGGTGCGCATGTTCACCTCGATGCATGGATTCACCGCCGTTGTTGTGCCGGCGTTGTAGATCATCATGTCCACTCCGAAATATCCCTCGTAGGGTATCCTGCCTATTACTTGCCGCATGGCATCAGCCACGCGCCGCTCCAGAGCCTCGAAATCCTCTGCCGGGCACAGCAGGCTTAATTTCATCCTTATCTCATCGTCGGGCAGCAGCAGATTTGATGTGTAGGCGTCGCCCGAGGTCTCAAAAAGCGAGTACCCCAAAAAGTCGATACCCGTTTCCTTTTTCATTTCAAACAGCATGGCGAACTCAGCCACCGGCTCAAGCTCACGCTCGATCATCACTGACCCCTGCCGCGCGATAGACGCTGCACACCGCCGCAGGAAAGCGTCGGCCGTCCTGATACTGCCGTGAAACACCCCGCGTCCGCTACCCGAGAGAGGCGATTTCCCCACGACTTTGTCCCATGCGTCCACTACCGTCCTGGCGTCATCGACACTGAATGCCTCCACCGGTGTCAGCCCTGTCGCAAGGGCATCGTGCACTGCGATCGATGTGCGCCGGTGGGTGAGTGCCAGCAGCCGTGGCATCTCCACCTCCGTCTCAAACGCCTCCTTCCATCCCGCCCCTTTCTTCCTGAATGCGTTTGCGGCATATTCTATCGCCCAAGGCGACCATCCCCACGGGCGCAGGGAGTCGGCCTCCTCACCATGCCACGCGCTCATTCCGTGTGCCCACTTTCCGTCGATGCCGGCAGGAAAGCTGCCGGGGGCGGCTATGACGAAGTCTCCCTCATCACCGAGCAGCAGCGGAAGCCACGACCCCGCATGAGCGAGCGTCACGGCGGCTGCGGGCGGCGTGTAGTATCGCTGCCCCGATGCTAAGGCAAGATCATTGCCGGGATTGAAAAAATGCAGTGCTCCCACTAAAAGAAAGTGATGGGTCGAAAAAGTGTGACAAATATTCCCTGCAAAGATATATCCGTTTGACCATAAAGAAAAATATACCTATTTTTGTGGTAGAAATATTCTATTGATTAAATAGACAAATCAAAACAGCAAGAATGAAAAAGAGTGCATTGCAGCAGGCCCGTTCGGCCTACCAGCCTAAATTGCCTCAGGTGCTCAAGGGCGCTGTCAAGGTAGTTGAGGGACGCCCCACCCAGTCGGTGGCTGATCAGGAGGAAATCAAAAAGCTTTTCCCCAACACCTACGGTCTTCCCGAGCTCACGTTTGAGGCTGCCGAAGGTGGCGCACAGGGTAAGCCTATCAATGTAGGCGTTATTCTTTCGGGCGGTCAGGCTCCCGGCGGACACAACGTGATCAGCGGCCTTTTCGACGGCATCAAGAGCGTCAACCCCGACAGCCGTCTCTACGGTTTCCTCATGGGCCCCGGCGGATTTGTCGATCACAAGTACATCGAGCTCACATCTGAGATCATCGACGAGTACCGCAACACCGGCGGTTTCGACATCATCGGCTCAGGCCGCACGAAACTCGAGAAGAAAGAGCAGTTCGACAAAGGTCTGGAAATCCTCAAGGAGCTTGGCATCACAGCCCTCGTCATCATCGGTGGCGACGACTCCAACACCAATGCCGCAGTGCTCGCCGAGTATTACAAGGAGATCGGTGCCGGCGTGCAGGTGATCGGTTGCCCCAAGACCATCGACGGCGACCTCAAGAACGACCTGATCGAGACTTCATTTGGTTTCGACACCGCTACCAAGGTTTACTCTGAGGTTATCGGCAACATCCAGCGCGACTGCAACTCCGCTAAGAAATACTATCACTTCATCAAGCTCATGGGTCGCTCCGCTTCCCACATCGCTCTTGAGTGCGCTCTTCAGACTCAGCCCACCCTCTGCATCATCTCTGAGGAAGTTGAGGCGAAGAACCTCTCGCTCAACGATGTGATCGAGAGCATCGCTCAGGTCATCGTAGCGCGTGCCAACAACGGCATGAACTATGGCACTGTGCTCATCCCCGAGGGACTTATCGAGTTCATCCCTGCCATGAAGCGCCTCATCGCCCAGCTCAACGATCTCCTCGCCGAGAAAGCCGATGAGTTTGCCACTATCCATCATGCAGGCGAGCAGCGCGCATGGATCATCGAGCACCTCGACAAGGAGAACGCCGAGACCTACGCTTCGCTTCCCGAGGGCGTGGCACGCCAGCTCTCGCTCGACCGTGACCCCCACGGCAACGTGCAGGTGTCGCTCATCGAGACCGAGAAACTCCTCAGCGAGATGGTAGGCAAGCGTCTGCGCGAGCTCAAGGCCGAAGGCACCTACACCGGCAAATTCTCACCCCTCCACCACTTCTTCGGCTACGAGGGACGTTGCGCCGATCCTTCCAACTTCGATGCCGACTACTGCTACTCGCTCGGCTACAATGCCGCTCAGCTTATCGAGGCAGGCGTGACTGGCTACATGTCGTCGGTGCGCAAGCTCACCCTTCCCGCTGCTGAGTGGGTTGCCGGTGGTATCCCTGTGACCATGATGATGAACATGGAGCGTCGTCACGGCGAGATGAAGCCTGTGATCCAGAAAGCTCTCGTGAAGCTCGACGGAAATCCCTTCCGCATCTTTGCCGAGCAGCGCGACAAGTGGGCTGCAGGTGTCGAGTTCATCTACCCCGGCCCGATCCAGTACTTCGGCCCGTCGGAAGTGTGCGACCAGACCACACTCACCCTCAAGTACGAGCACGAGTAATCTGAACTCTGTCTCTTTAGGAAAACAATAAAAAAGAGGGCGATAGTAGCCGTCTTAGCCGCTATCGTCCTCTTTTTATTCTCTATCCACCATAACCTGTTTACTTTTTTACTCTCCCGCCATAGTTTCTGCAATGAGAAAGCAATTTATATTTACCGTTTTGTCGGCGGTAGCATTGGGCGCGACAGCCACTACTCCGCTTTTCATGCGCGACGCTGTCATCTCACCCGACGGAAAAAACATCGCCTTTACCTACAAGGGCGATATATGGACAGTGCCTGCTGCCGGTGGCACCGCTTCAAGGCTTACCATGACCGACCAGTACTATGAGGCATCGCCCGTGTGGTCGCCCGACAGCCGTTCGGTAGCTTTCCGTTCCAACCGCGCCGGATCGTTTGATGTCTATGTGGTCGACGTCACAGGCGGCGAGCCGAGGCGTCTCACCTTCGATTCAGGCAGTGAGACCCCCGAGGCTTTCACACCCGACGGAAAGACGGTGCTTTTCTCTGCCTATGTGCGCCCCACAGCCCAGACAGCGGCATTCCCCTCCGCACGACTCACCCAGCTCTACGGTGTGCCCGTGGCAGGCGGACGCCCCGAACTCGTCTCGGCAACACCGGTGCTTTATCCGGTATTCTCTCCCACCAACAGCAACCTGATTTACTATCAGGACATAAAAGGATTTGAGGATCAGTGGCGCAAACACCACACATCCTCCGACACACGCGATATCTGGACTCTCGACCTCAAGAGTGGCAAGCATGTGAACCTCACCGAGCGTGGAGGTGAGGATCGCAATCCCGTCATTTCGCCCGACGGAAAAACCCTTTATTTCCTCAGCGAGCGCGACGGAGGCTCGATGAACGTCTACTCTATGGAGCCCGCCAAGGGGGCGACACCCACGGCTGTCACTTCATTCAAGTCGCATCCGGTGCGTTTCCTCTCAGGTGCCAAGGACGGCACTATGGCTTTCACCTACGACGGAGAGCTCTATACCATGCGTCCCGGGGCGAAGCCGGCCAAAGTCAATATCGACCTGACTGCCGATTTTTATCAGCCGGTGAAACGCATCCCTGTCAACAGCGCGCAGGGTGCCGTCCCCTCGCCCGACGGCAAGCAGATCGCATTTGTCAACCGTGGAGAAGTGTTTGTGACTTCGGTTGATTATCCCACCACACGCCAGATCACCAACACCGTCGAGGGTGAAAGTCAGGTCAGCTGGGCACCCGACGGCAAAGCTCTGGTCTACACCTCGGAGCGCGACGGCCACTGGAATATCTATAAAGCTACTGTCGGTCACGACGGCGATCCCGATTTTGCCAATGCCACGGTAATCAGCGAGGAAGCCCTCTTCCCTGCCAAAGATGGTGTGGAGCGCACATGTCCCGCCTATAGCCCCGACGGAAAGCAACTCGCATTCGTCAAGGATCGCAACAAGCTCATGGTCATGGACGTGGAGAGTGGCAAGGTGCGTCAGCTCACCGACGGACACACCAACCCCTCGCGCGGTGGCTCGATCGGCTTTGAGTGGAGCCCCGACAGCCGCTGGATCGTGATGGAAGGCATCCTTCACCACCACGAGCCCTATTCCGATATCATTCTCCTCAACGTTGCCGACGGCACGATGATACCTCTCACCGAAACCGGCTATTTCGATGAGTCGCCCAAATTTGTTCTCGATGGCAATGCCGTGATTTTCGGCTCCGACCGCTACGGTATGCGTGCTCACGCTTCGTGGGGTTCTGAGTCCGACGTGATGATCGTCTTCCTCAACTCCGACGCCTACGACAAGTTCCGCCTGAGCGAACAGGATTATGCCCTGCGCACAGAGCTTGAAAAAGCCAATGCAAAAGAGGCTGCCAAGGATGAGGACAAGGACAAAAAAGATAAAGACAAGAAAGAAACCACAGTCAAGGAGATCGTGGTAGAGCCCGAGGGTATTCAGGATCGCATCATCCGCCTCACTCCCAACTCCTCGCAGCTTGGCGATGCTATCATCACTGCCGACGGTGAGACACTCTTCTATCTCAGCGCGTTTGAGGGCGGCTATGACCTCTGGAAAAAAGATCTGCGCAAGGGCGATGTGAAACTTGCGTCGAAAAACGTCGGAGGCGGCTCGCTTGCATCTGACAAGGATGGCAAAAACTACTTCCTCCTTTCACGCTCGCTCCGCAAGCTCGACCCCAAAGCCGGAACTGTCAAGCCCATCGAATTCGGTGGTACGATGAGCCTCGACGAGGCTGCCGAGCGCGACTATATGTTCGACTACGTGAAGTGTCAGGAACGTGAGAAATTCTACGACGTGAATATGCACGGTGTCGACTGGGAAAACCTCACTGAGCACTATCGCCGCTTCCTCCCCCACATCAACAACAACTTTGACTTCGCCACACTCCTCTCCGAGATGCTGGGCGAGCTCAATGTATCGCACACAGGCGGACGCTACTCCGCGCCTTCCAACCCCAATCTTGACCGCACCGCTTCGCTCGGTCTGCTCTATGATCTGACCGATGCCGGCCGCGACGGACTTCTGGTGACCGAGGTGATCGAGGGAGGTCCCGCCGACAAGTCATGGAGCAAGATTAAGGCCGGCGACGTCATCACGGCCATCGGAGGCAAGAAACTCAAAGCCGGCGAGCCCTATGAGCCGCTACTTGCAAATGCCGCCGGGCAGAAAACCCTTGTGGAATTCAAGACTAAGGACGGCAAGACCGACAGCGAGGTTATCGTGCCCGTCTCATCGGCTCAGGAGAGCGAGTTGCTCTACCGCCGTTGGGTGAAGCAGCGTGCAGCCGATGTCGACCGCTGGAGCAATGGCCGTCTCGGCTACGTCCACATCCGTTCGATGGGTGATCCCAGCTACCGCGACATGTATGCCGACGTCCTCGGCAAGTACAACGACCGCGACGGTATTGTCATCGACATACGCTGGAACGGTGGAGGCCGTCTGCACGAAGATGTCGAGGTGCTTTTTTCAGGCAAGCATTACTTCACTCAGGTCATTCGCGGTGTCGAGGCTTGCGGTATGCCCTCGCGCCGATGGAACAAACCGAGCATCATGGTCATGGCCGAGCCTTGCTATAGCAACGCTCACGGCACTCCGTGGGTCTACAGCCACATGGGTCTCGGCAAACTCGTCGGCCGCCCCGTCCCCGGCACCATGACTTCGGTCAACTGGGTGACGATGCAGGATCCCACGATGGTGTTCGGTATTCCTGTCACCGGCTACCGCACCCACGAGGGCACTTACCTCGAGAACTCGCAGCTTGATCCCGATGTGGCTGTCACCAACACTCCCGAGGAGTTGCAGAAAGGTGAGGATGCTCAGCTTCGTGTGGCAGTGGAAACACTCCTTAAAGATATTGACTCGGCCAAGAAGTGATCGAGGTTGACGACATACGCAAAAGCTACGGCTCGCTCCACGTGCTGCGTGGAGTGAGTCTCTCGGTTCCCGACCGCTGCATCGCCGCGATAGTCGGGCCGAGTGGAGCGGGCAAATCCACCCTTCTCCACATCATCGGCACGCTTGACCGCCCTGACTCCGGCCGCGTCCTCTACGACGGCACCGATGTGGCGTCGATGTCCGACCGCCGGCTCTCGCGCTTCCGCAACACCCATATCGGTTTTGTGTTTCAGGCTCATCAGCTCTTGCCTGAATTTACATTGCTCGAAAATGTGATGATGCCCGCGCTCATTGCCGGACGCTCCCCTTCGCAGGCTGCCGCCCTTGCCCGTCCGCTGCTGGCCGAGGTGGGCTTGTCTGACCGTGAGAGCCACAAACCGACCGAGCTTTCGGGCGGAGAGGCGCAGCGCGGCGCTGTGGCGAGAGCGTTGGTCAACAGCCCTTCGGTTGTGCTTGCCGACGAGCCTTCGGGCAGTCTCGACTCACGCAACCGCCGCGAGTTGCACGACATCTTTTTCAGGTTGCGTGATCTTCACGGAACCACATTCGTAACCGTGACACACGATGAATCGCTTGCTGCGCGATGCGACCGTGTGTTCCGCATCACCGATGGAGAACTATCGCCATGCGTAATCTGACCCTACTCCTCTCTCTGGCTGTTGTCATCCTGCTCTCATCGTGCTCCGGCGACGATGCCGGAGAGGCGGTAGTATGCAATTATGATATTGTGTGCCTTAAAGATCAGAGTGCGGCCACGGGAAGTGTCTTCTCGATGTATCTGCCCGATAGTGACCGTGAGATTATCTACACCGATTCCCGTGCCGTCATCGACACCGCGGCAGTAGCCATAGGCGACCGGCTCATGATTGCCTATGTCGCCGACGGCGTCCCCTATGAGAGCGGAGACGTCAAGGTGCGCGGTTACAACACAGTGTACAATTCCATGCTCATGGTGAGTGCCGGTGGCATAGAAAACACGATGGCCGACTGGCGTCGCGATGGAATTTATCTCTACAGTATATGGCGGTCAGGAGATTTCATCAACGTCAGGGCACGCCTCACCTACTCCTCCGAGCCACGTGAGTTTGTGCTTGTGGTCGATGCCGATGAGATCGACGCTAAGGTTGAGGTGCCTGTCGCGCGACTTGTCCACCGCATGGCGCTCCCTGTCGAGAACTTTGAGCGGCAGATATATTCGTCGTTCGACATCGGTGCTCTGTGGCATCTCCCGTGGATCAAGGGACTGAAAATCGAGCTTGCCAACACAAATCTCACTACCGACACATTCACCTTTACAAAGAATCAAGATTAACTACTACAATACCCTTCTGTCATGGAACAGCCCAAGAAAAATCCTCAGGAAATACAGATCGAGCTTGCACCCGAAGTAGCTTCGGGGCACTACGCCAACCTTGCTGCGATTACACATACTCCTAATGAAGTGTTCATCGACTTCATCGCCCTTGCTCCCAACATGCCCAAGGCAAAGGTGCAGTCGCGCATCATCATGACACCTGAGAATGCCAAGAATCTCCTTTTTGCCCTCACCGACAACATCCGCAAGTATGAGGCAGCTTTCGGCACCATCGAGCCGAAGCGTCCGCTGAATGCTCCCTCACAGGGTGGCCGCAACGGTGGTGGCAACGGTGAGATACCCAATCCTTTCATGGCCTGATTGGTTCGTCCGCTCAAAAACGCTGTGATATGATTAAAGAAAACAACCTGACGATCTATAACTCGCTGTCGCGCCGCAAGGAGCTGTTCGTGCCTGTCCACGAGGGCATGGTGGGGATGTATGTCTGCGGGCCGACCGTCTACGGCGACGGCCATCTCGGCCACGCGCGTCCGGCGATCACTTTCGACATCCTTTTCCGTTACCTCCGTCATCTCGGTTATAAAGTGCGTTATGTGCGCAACATCACCGATGTGGGTCATCTTGAGCACGACGCCGACGAGGGTGAGGACAAGATCGCAAAAAAAGCGCGTCTCGAGCAGCTTGAGCCTATGGAAGTGGTGCAGCACTATCTCAACCGCTACCACAAGGCTATGGAGAAGCTCAATGTGCTTCCCCCCACGATCGAGCCCCACGCTTCCGGCCATATAATCGAGCAGATCGAGTATGTGAAGAAAATCCTCGACGCCGGCTATGCCTATGAGAGCGACGGATCGGTCTACTTCGATGTGCCCAAGTACAACGCCGACCATCACTACGGCAAACTGTCGGGACGCAACATCGATGAGCTCCTGAGCGAGACCCGCGCACTCGACGGCCAGAAAGAAAAGCGCAATCCGGCCGACTTCGCCCTCTGGAAAAAGGCTGCTCCCGAGCACATCATGCACTGGCCATCGCAGTGGAGCGAGGGTTTCCCCGGTTGGCATCTCGAGTGCTCGGCAATGAGCGAGAAATACCTCGGTGTGCCTTTCGACATTCATGGCGGCGGTATGGATCTCAAGTTCCCTCACCATGAGTGCGAGATAGCCCAGTCAGTGGCAACCAACGGCCGCGATACCGTCAAGTACTGGATGCACAACAACATGATCACCATCAACGGTCAGAAGATGGGCAAGTCACTCGGCAACTTCATCACGCTTGATGAGTTCTTTGAGGGCAAGCACCCGCTTCTCACTCAGGCTTATTCGCCGATGACGATCCGTTTCTTCATCCTTCAGGCCCACTACCGTTCCACCGTCGATTTCAGCAACGAGGCTCTGCAGGCATCTGAAAAAGCTCTCCAGCGCATGCTCGACGGCCGCCGCCGACTCGATGAAATCACCCCCGCCTCCGAGGGTTCCGCTTCCGAGGAGGTCAAGCAGATCGCCGCCAAGTGCTACGAAGCGATGGACGACGACCTCAACACCCCCATCGTGATTGCCAACCTCTTCGAGGCTTGCCGCATCATCAACTCGGCAAAGGATGCCGGCATGAAGCTCACCACCGGCGATGTCGAGGCATTGAAGAGCACATTCGACACCTTCCTCTACGATATCCTCGGAATAACCGACGAGAAGTCCGGCGGCTCCTCGCAGTCGCTCAAACCCTATGAGGATGCAGTGGATCTGCTTCTTTCCATACGTGCCGAGGCAAAGGCCAAGAAGGACTGGGCGACCAGCGACCTCATACGCGACCGCCTCGCTGCGATGGGATTCACGATTAAAGACACTAAGGACGGAGTAGAGTGGACACTCCAGAAATAAAATCTCATTCACGCCGCTGGGAAGGGCATCTGGCGATGGTGTTCGCCAACATCCTCTGGGGTGCGATGTCCCCCGTGGCAAAAGCTGTAATGCAGGAAGGAGTGATCACCGGGATCACCCTTTCTGCATTACGCATTTTCGGCGGTACGTTGCTGTTTCTTCTTGCCGCGCTGCTCCCTTCGCGGCTGACGGGTGATGTGCCTCTTGCGCGTCGCGATGTGTGGAAAGTCTTTCTTGCATCGATCATAATGATCAGTGCCAATCAGGGGCTTTTTATTCTCGGTATAAGCTACACCACGCCGCTCGACACCGCCGTGATGACCACTACCACGCCGGTATTCACTCTCATTCTTGCGACAATATTCATCGGTATGCCCATGACTCCGTTAAAAGTGTTCGGAGTTGTGCTTGGCGTGGCGGGTGCGCTTATCCTCTCCTTCTACGGGGCTGCAAGCGAGATTGCGTCCAACCCGCTTCTCGGCGATGCCTTGTGTCTCGGGGCGCAGATATGCGCCGCCGTCTACTACGTCTTTTTTCTCGGGGTGATAGGCCGCTATCCACCCTTCACGCTCATGAAGTGGATGTTTCTTTTCTCGTCGCTCACATGGGTGCCATGTACAGTGCCTTGGCTCATGGAGACCGACTGGGCGGCTGTTTCAGTCACTTCATGGTGGTCGGTAGCCTACATAGCTATTTTCCCGACGTTTATCGCCTACATGCTCATTCCTTTCTCGCAGAAGCGTCTCACTCCCACAGTCGTGTCGATGTACGCTTACATCCAGCCTGTGGCGGCTGCCATACTCGCCTCAGTCATGGGGCTTGCAGTCTTCGGGCTTATCAAGGGAGTGGCTTCCATGCTGATATTTGCCGGTGTAGCGTGCGTCACACTTGCCACTTCATCGTCGCGTAAAGGCGTTGCATGATTGTCGTGATATGGCGGAAACAGTTGATTTTGCAAGCCTGATAAGGGAGAGGTTACCCTATACCCCCACCACGCAGCAGCACGCCCTCATCGACACCCTCGCTGCCTTCTGCACTGCACCGCAGACCCCCGACAATGAAGTTTTCCTGCTCAACGGTTATGCCGGTACGGGTAAGACTTCGGTCGTCGGTGCACTTGTAAAGGCTCTTGCCGCAGTGGGGCGGTGCAGTGTGCTCCTTGCCCCCACCGGGCGCGCTGCCAAAGTGTTCAGCCGCTTTGCCTCGCACCCCGCCTACACCATCCATCGCCGCATCTATCACACCGATCCCGATTCCGGCGAGTTCAATTCACTTGCCGAAAACACCTCCCGCCCCGGCACCGTCTTTATTGTCGATGAGGCCTCGATGATCGGGGGCGACAATCAATCCACATGCACCAGTCTGCTCGACGATCTCATTGAGTACGTCTACATGGCCGACGGCTGCCGCCTGATACTGCTCGGCGACACGGCGCAGCTTCCCCCGGTGGGATGCACGCAGAGTCCCGCTATGTCGCGCGAGGTGCTCCGCTCCTTCGGGCTGAAGGTGACACGGGTCATCCTCACCGCCACCGTGCGTCAGGCTGCCGAGTCGGGGATACTCTACAACGCCACATGGCTCCGCAAGGCCATGCGTGTCGATCCGCTACCTGTGCCGCTGCTCACGCTATCGCCGTTCGACGATGTGGCTGCCGTCGAGGGTCCCGATCTCCCCGACGAGCTTTCCGATGCCTACTCCCGCTACGGTCTGGAGGAAACCATCGTGGTGACGCGCTCCAACCGCGCAGCCACGCAGTACAATATGGCAATACGCAATCAGATCCTTGAGCGCGAAGAGATGCTCGTGCCGGGCGAACTTATCATGATTGCGAAAAACAATTATTACTGGACACGCAAGATCAAAGGCTTTGACTTTATCGCCAACGGCGATGTGGCGCGTGTGGTAAAAGTGCTCGCCGTCGAGGAGAGGGGAGGCATGAAGTTTGCCGACGTAAGGCTGACGTTCCCCGACCGTGATATTGAAGTCGAGGTGAAAGTCTCACTCGATGCCCTTATCTCCGACACCCCCGCGCTCTCGCGCGAGCAGATGCAGCATCTTGCCGAAGTGGCGATCTCCGATCCCGAGCGCTATCCCCCTTTCATGCCGGTTGAACGCCGGTTGAAAATGTTGCGGCATGATCCGGTTTTCAACGCATTGCAGATCAAATATGCCTATGCGGTGACGTGTCATAAGTCGCAGGGCGGCCAATGGGACTCCGTGTTTGTCGACATGGGCTATATCCCTCCCGAGGCGCAGGGCATCGACTTCTACCGTTGGCTTTACACCTCGGTCACCCGCGCCAAAAAAGAAGTAAAATTCATCTC
>CAYSKE010000010.1:0-5917 GCA_964431465.1 uncultured Muribaculaceae bacterium
GACGCACGGCTCGTGCGTCCTCCTGATTATCAGCGTGCAAAGCACGCGGTTTCTGCTGTAACCGTGTCTGCGAGGGCTCGTGCGTCCTCCTGATTATCAGCGCACAGAGCATCTCCGCCCTTCCGATAGCTCCGAGCTCTCCGAGTGCTCGTGCGTCCGCTCCCACCTCTCCGAGCCCTCCGAGATCTCCGAGATCTCCCTCTCCCCCGCAAAAAAAGCGCCACCTCCATTGGAGGCAGCGCTTTTTTGCATTTTACTATCTTTATCGTTTCGGTATATCCACCGACTTCTCGCGGTCACCAAGCAGATGATCAGAGAAGAAATCAACCATACGCCAGTAGAAATACTCATCCATGTCGCCGAAACCGTGACGCTGACCCGGAAGCACCACGAGGTCAAAACGCTTGCCGGCGCGTATCAGGGCATTCACCACACGTATCGTGTTGCCCGGATGCACATTATTGTCAATATCGCCAGTGACGAGCATCAGATTACCCTTGAGGTTCTTGGCTATCTCAGGGTTAGTAGCGATCTTGTAGACGAAAGTCGTGTCACCCTCGGCACTCACCTCCTCCTTCACGCCATGATGCTTCTCGCTCCACCAGCGGTTATAGATACTGTTGTCATGGTTGCCCGCACACGACACACCTGCCTTGAAGAAATCAGGATAAGAGAACATAGCCGCAGCCGTCATGAAGCCGCCCCCCGAGTGACCGTGCATACCCACGCGCTCGATGTCGATAAACGGATATTCACGTGCGAGCTGCTCGATTGCATACTTGTGGTCGGCCAGCGGATAGTCGCGCATGTTGCCGTAGCCATAGTTGTGATACCACTTCGAACGCGAGGGATGACCGCCGCGCTGTCCCACATTGATCACGATAAAACCGGCCTGAGCCAGACGGTCGTTTCTCACGCTCATGCGGGTGAAAGGATAGCTTGTAGCTTCCACCTGCGGACCCGGATACACATAGTCGATGATAGGATAAACCTTTGTCGAGTCGAAATCAAACGGCTTGAACATCGTGCCCCAGAGATCCGTCACACCGTCGGCAGCCTTCACCTTAAAGATTTCCGGGAACTTGTAGCCTGCTGCAAAAAGCTGGCTGAAATCTGCCTCATGCAAATCCATCACCTTGCGTCCCTGATTGTCAATAAGCACGGCATTTGGCACCGTGTTTACGCGCGAGTAGTTATCCACAATATATTTTGCATCGTCATCTATCTCTGCGCGATGGAAATAATTGCCCTCGGTGAGCAGTTTCAGGCCGCTGCCGTCGAAATTCACACGATACACATGCTCATAATAAGGATTCTCCTCTGCGTCCATGCCGTTGGCAGTGAAATAGATCGTGCGCGTCGGGTCATCCACCTTCAGCACTCTCGACACGTGCCACGGCCCCTTGGTGATTCGGTTCTTCAGATTACCGTCGCTGTCATAGAGATAGAGGTGAGCCCAACCGTCTCGTTCGCTCCAGTGGACGATCTCCTTACCGCCCGAAGCCAGTTTCACCGGCTTCATGTCCACGTAAGTGTTCATCCGCTCCTCGATCACCGGCACAACCTTGTCGTCACCGATTGTGTATGTGCACACATCCACGCGATGCAGGTCGCGGCTCGTGCGCGTCAGATAGAACTTGTTGTTATCACCCGTCCACACGCTCTTTCTGTATTCATCGTTGGCCGAGCGGTGTGTCGGAGTCTCCGTCTCGATGTCGATTGTCTGATCCTTAAATGCGCTTGCATCCACCTCTTTGCGTGTATTGTTCGTCATGTCGAACACATAGAGATGATTTTGCGGAGCCTCTTTCTCACCCGGCATGTGATACTTGTAGCTTTCCAAAGTCGGACGCGGCTGAGCCACCGAGTTGATCACCCAGAGAGGCTTCACCTCGCGCTGATCCTCGAGAGTGATTGCAAAATGCTTTGAGTCGGGCGACCATGCGCCATACACACCTTTGCGCTTGCCGTTGCAAAGCGTGTCGGTGTTCAGCGTGCTGTAGGGGATACCGTAACCGAAATCCTCGACACCGTCCGTAGTCAGCTGTATGTCTACGATTGTCGAGTCATTCTCATCCTTGCGAGCCTTCTCATAGTCCTCGATACTCATTTTGTAGAGATTGAGATCCTTGGCATATACCACCGTCTTCCCGTCGGGCGACACCGAGCCCCAGTCAAGGTGCTTCGGGTCTTTCTCCTTGTCGGCAAGATGAGTCAGCGACTTGGTCGGATAGTCGTATGAGAAATAGAAAACCTTTTTCTCCTTCTTACCCTTACCTTTACCTTTTCCCTCCTTGTTGTCATCACCCTCTTTCTTCACCTCTTCCTCGATGGTCGAAGTGATTTCAAACGTGAAAGTGCGGCCGTCCTTGTCGATCTTCAGATTCTTGATGGGGATATGGCGACCCTCAAAAGGATCACCCACGATCTCAGTCAGCTGCGAGGCAAGTTCATCGCGGTCAAACAGCGGAGTGCGGGTGCGCATCACCGGATCAACCACATACCAGAAATCACCGTCACTGGTCTTGTACGTAAACCAGAACTTATTTCCGTCAGGAAACCATCGTGGGGTCACCTGAGTCGAAAACAGCATTGTGCCGAGCTTATCGGCAGTAAACTTCTCTGCTTGGATATACCCCGGCAGACGGTCACCGGCCACAAGAGCCGAACCGGCCGACGCAAGCATCACTGCAGCAAGCAATACACGTAACTTTTTCATGAATGGCTTATCTCTTTTTCTATCGTTTTTATTTGCACATAAATCTATCTGCAAAGATAACGCCGCGCATCTGCATTATCAAGTGTTAAATGACCACTTTTATCAGGTAATTTCGTATTTTTGCACAATCACTTCATAATTCTAATCACCTGTTGCAATCACAATGAAAAAACTGTTTTTTTCTGCTGTAATTATGCTTATGGGAGCATTTACAGCAAGCGCCGACGACGAGAAAGAGGTTTGGGACTGGCCCAAATACAGCTACTACGCCGACGCAAATGCCGAGTTGCTTAAAAACGTCCCCGAAGATCCACGCCGTGTGATCTTTTTCGGCAACTCCATCACCGAGGGATGGCCGATACACAGCCCTGAGTTCTTCAAGGAAAACCCCAACTTCATCGGGCGCGGTGTGTGGGGACAGTCATCCTACGAATTTCTGCTCCGCTTCATCGAGGACGTCATCAAGCTCAAGCCCGCTGCAGTAGTCATCTGCGCCGGAGGCAACGACGTGGCTGAGAACACATGCCCCTACAACGAGGAGCGCACATTCAACAACATTGTCGGGCTCATCGACATGGCGCAGGCCCACGGAATCCAGGTAATACTCACCTCCGTTCTTCCTGCTGCTAAATTCCCGTGGGCACCCCAGATCACCGGCTCTTCCGACAAGATCGCTGCACTCAACGTGCTCCTGAGAAACTACGCCGAGACTCACGACATCCCTTATGTCGACTACTATTCATCGCTCGTCAACGACAAACCCGACCGCGCTTTCAAGGAAGGTCTTGCTGGCGACGGTGTCCACCCCAACGCCGAGGGCTACAAGATCATGGAAAAAATCGTCCTCCCCGTTATCCGCCAGTATGTACCCTGATCACAATTCATTCATTACAAATTGCTTATAATTCAATTATCCAAATATCAATGAAAAAGTTTCTTCTTTCTGCAGCTGCACTCTTCATCGCTGCACTCTCTGTTAGCGCCGACGACAACTGGGATTGGCCCCTCTACAGCCGTTATGAGGCAAAGAACGCCGAGCTCATGAAAAACGCCCCCGTCGATCTGCGTCGCGTCGTTTTCTTCGGCAACTCAATCACCGAGGGATGGCCTTCAAAACGTCCCGAGTTCTTTGAAAACAACGACTTTGTTGGACGCGGCATCTCTGGCCAGACAACCTATCAGTTTGTGCTTCGCTTCATCGAGGACGTTATCAAGCTTAAACCCGCGCTCGTGGTCATCAACGCTGCTACCAACGACGTTGCCGAGAACACATGCCCCTACAACGAGGAGCGCACATTCAGCAACATCATCGCTATGGTTCAGATGGCGCAGGCCAACGGTATCAAAGTAATCCTCACCTCCACCCTTCCCGCTGCAAAATTCCCGTGGGCACCTCAAATCAAAAACTCATCCGATAAGATCGCATCGCTCAACGCACGCATCAAGAACTACGCCGAGACTCACGACATTCCCTATGTCGACTACTATTCGAGCCTCGTTACAGGCGAAGACCGCGCGCTCAACCCCGCCTACTCACACGACGGTGTGCATCCCAATGCCGACGGATATGTGATCATGGAAAACCTCGTGCTCCCCGTTATCCGTCAGTACATTCCCTGATAGACTTCAGACCTCGACGACACCGATACCCGGACGATCCGACGGAACCGTTACTTTTCCGTCCACGATCTTCACTCCGTCAAACGGGTCGTTGCTTATCAACAAATTACCATCCAGATCCGCCCAGTCGGCCATTGGCGCCAGCTGGGCGGCTGCTGTTACGCCGCACGATGTTTCCGTCATGCACCCAAGCATCACCTTTAGCCCCAGTGCTTTTGCCACTACTGCCATTTCATGGGCTTCATGCATTCCCCCGCATTTCATCAGCTTGATATTGATACCGTCATAGAGATCAGCCATACGCCTCACGTCATTCAACCCCTGCACCGCCTCGTCGGCGATAATAGGCAGCGGCGACTTTTCCCTGAGCCACGCCGTGTTATCCACATCGGTTTTATCAAACGGCTGCTCCACAAACAGGCAATTCCTTGCGGCAAGCCAGTGACACATCTCGAGAGCCTCCTCACGGCTTTTCCAGCCCTGATTCACGTCCACGCAGATAGGCACATCGGTCATCTCTCTGATTATCTCCACCGTTTCCTTATCACGGTCAAGTCCCATCTTCACCTTCAGCACTTTATATGGCGAAGCCTCCGCGACCTTCTCCCTCACCACCTCCGGTGTGTCAATCCCGATCGTAAACGACGTGCAAGGAGCCTCCGCAGCATTCAGCCCCCACATCCTGTGCCACGGCTGACCGGTAATCTTCCCCGTAAGATCATGCAACGCAATGTCTACCGCGCATTTTGCCGCCTGATTTCCGGTCGCCACGGTATCCATGTACCGGTGTATCTCGGCAATGTGAAACGGATCGGAGAATTGCGACAGATCGAGTTGCGACAGGAAATTGCACACCGATTTCTCGCTCTCGCCCAGATACGGAGGCATCGAAGCCTCACCATATCCCGTCAGGCCGTCAAACTCGATCTTCACAAGCACATCCGGTGTCACCGTCCGGCTCGATTTTGCTAAATTGAACGCATGACGCAGCTGGAGTTCATGAGGCGCAAACGACAGGTTCAGCTTACCCGGCTTAAACTCACGCCTTTTCTGCCAGCTTATTCCAAGCGGAGCCAGTGTGACAGCTGCGGCACTCCACAGGCTGCTCCTCAAAAAAGTCCTTCTGTCCATTGCTGTCGATTATTAGAAAAACCACGGGTGTTCCTTGACCCTTGTTATCCCATCGCTTCCGATGGCATTGCCGAAGCGGCGACCGCTAAGATAATGCTTTTCCATGTATTCCGGCGAATTTTGGTCAAGACTGTTGCGGCGAACCCGACCCGAGCTGTGCACATACATGCTGTCCCCCTCATAGATTCCCACATGAGTCACCTTTCCGGTTTCCGGGTTACCGAAGAAAAGCAGATCCCCTCTTTCAAGATTGTCGCGTTCTACTGCTGTGCCGCAGCGTGCCTGCTGCGAAGCATCTCTTTCCACGATTATCCCGTTCGCCCAGAAGCACAGCTTCACAAGTCCCGAGCAATCCATCGACTTCGTCGACAGGCCACCCCACAGATACGGCACTCCTGTCAGTGCCTCGGCGCGTGCTATGATCTTCTCCCGGTCATACGGTTGCTC
>CAYSKE010000010.1:6017-9503 GCA_964431465.1 uncultured Muribaculaceae bacterium
GCTATCGACGATTGGTTCACCCATCCCCGATACCCCTCGGGAGTCATCACATCGAGCCATTCCCCTTCGCGCCCCATGATAGCCACAGGCACACCGAGCAGACATTGCGACACGAGTTCCGAGCCATGACGTGGCTCCTCGCGCATACACACCACTGAGATCAACGGCTGCCCCCATCCCTCCACAAAGTCAGTTGTTGATTTTGACGAAACGAATATAGCCGTTGGACCGTCAGCACCCCCGATGATGGTAAGATTTTCACTCTCTGCGTCCGAGCGGTTGCTACATGACACAACCGGGGCGACTGACATCGCCCCGGCCAATATCATTCCGAGAATTTTCTTAATTTTTCCCACCCTCAGTGATAAGTTTATCATACAACGCTTTATCCTTGATCACTCCTATCGCCTTTTCGTATGTTCCGCGGCTCACGGGATTAACGCTTCTGAAATATCCGTTCATATCCCACACATCGCGGGCGATAAGTCCCTTGGTGATGGCGCAGATTATCTCGCGGCTCTTCTCAAGCCCCTCATCATTGCGTTTCACCCCGCTCTTCTCTCCGAGGGCAATAAGGTTGTTCATCATCTCCGGAGTGAATGTGAAATTCTTTACGAAATCCCCCTCTGTCGGATACTTGCTCTTTATCTCGTCGCGGTGCTGATCCACATATTCCACTGCATATCTGTTGAATATACCGTTTGCCATAAGATCACGGTAATAGTCAGAGTACATTGTGGTGTCGATCGGCACAAATAGATCGGGCATGATACCTCCGCCACCATACACCGGACGATGGTTCTTCAGCGTCTCCACTTTGAGCGAGTCAGCAAAATGAATGCTGTCGGCACTCAGGTATTCCCCTGACATATAGCGGTTATAGAGATCCATCCTATAGTCGTCACCCTCGCCGTTCACGTATGGCTTCTGGATCGAACGCCCCGTAGGAGTGTGATAGCGCGACACCGTCAGTCTCACCATCGACCCGTCAGGGAAGGGGAACGGACGCTGCACAAGCCCTTTGCCGAACGTGCGCCGCCCGACGATCACACCGCGGTCATTGTCCTGTATCGCACCCGCAAAGATTTCGCTTGCCGATGCTGAATTTTGATTCACCATCACCACAAGGCGCCCCTCCGGCATCAGCGGCTTACCCTGCACGCGGTAATCTTGGCGATCCACACGTGCGCCGTCGGTATACACCACCAAGTCACCCGGCTGTAGGAAAAGCGAAGCCATGTCGAAGGCAGGATTCAGATAGCCGCCTCCGTTATCCTCGAGGTCGATGATAAGATCCTTCATCCCCTGCTTCTGGAGTTTCTTGATAGCTTCCGCCACTTCATTGCCGGTGTCCTCGGCAAAACGGCTTACCCTGATGTAACCGGTCGTCGGATCCTCCATGTAGGCGGCATCCACGCTGTAGAGCGGTATATCGTCACGGATTATTCTGAAAGTGATGGGGTCAGGTGTGCCGCGGCGGAGCACCTTCACCACTACCTCTGTTCCTTTCGGTCCACGCAGTATGTTCAGTATCTCGGCATTCGATCGCCCTGCTCCCGAGATGATCGTGTCATTGGCCGAGAGAATTCTGTCACCCGGCTGGATGCCCACTGCCTCCGAGGGGCCACCCGATGTTGTCTGGATCACATATAGCGAATCATTGTTCATGTTGAACTGAATGCCTATGCCGCTGAAGTTGCCCTGAAGCGGTGTGGTCAGTTCCTTAGTCTCCTCCGCGTCAGTATATACCGAGTGTGGATCAAGAGTTTTCAGCATCGCTATGATAGCTTCCTCCACCATCTTTGGCGAGTCTACAGTATCGACATAGAAACTCTCGATCAATCTTTCAGCATATCCGAGTTTTTGCAGAGGCGAGAAGTCAGGATTCTTCTCCTGCTGCTGGCGTCCACGCGCACACACTGCAACCACTGCGATTACGGCGATCACCGCCGCACCCAATATCTTTTTCATTTTCTTTGACTTTAACATTGAATTTGGATCTTGTTTATGGCACAAAACCGCTCACATCGGCCCCGTACCGTTCCAGTTCCCTTACCACCGACGAACTCACCGAAGCGTGTTCCGGCAGCGTTATCATAAACACCGTTTCGATCCCCGACATGCGTCGGTTCACATCGGCAATTTGTTGCTCATACAGGAAGTCCGAGCTGTTCCTGAGTCCTCTCAACAGGCAGTCAGCTCCGAGTTCACTGGCTTTCTCGTATGTCAGTCCACTGTAACTCAGCACCTCCACCCGGTCTCCGAACTCCGACACCGCGCGCCTTGTCGCTTCTACACGCGATTGGGCGGCTGCCTCGGCACCCGGTTTGTTTATGTTCACTCCGAGTCCGATATAGATTTTATCGAATAGCTTGAGCCCGCGCTCCACTATCGACAGGTGTCCAACCGTGAACGGATCAAACGATCCGGCATAAAAAGCCGTCTTCATCTCTATCTTAGCTTATCTCAGAGTCATCCTCTATAACAAGATTGTCAATGATGAAGTTCTGGCGTTCCGAGGTATTTTTACCCATATAGAACTCAAGCAGTTGCCCCACTCCATCATCCTTGCGCAGAGTCACGCGGTCCACCCGCATGTCCTCACCGATAAATCCCCTGAACTCCTCAGGCGAGATTTCGCCAAGACCCTTGAATCGGGTTATCTCAGCGTTTGCGCCAAGTTTCTTTATAGCCGCAAGGCGCTCTTCGTCGGTGTAGCAGTAATACGTATCCTCTGGTGTTCCCTTACTCTTACCGCTTCTGCGTGAAGTCTTTTTGTTCCTTACCCTGAAAAGCGGAGTCTGCAGCACATACACGTGCCCTTTCTTCACGAGGTCAGGGAAGAACTGTAGGAAGAACGTCAGCAGCAGCAGTCTGATGTGCATTCCGTCCACATCGGCATCCGTGGCAATCACCACGTTGTTGTAGCGCAGTCCGTCGATACCGTCCTCAATATTCAGTGCCGCCTGAAGCAGATTGAACTCCTCGTTTTCATATACCACCTTCTGTGTCAGTCCGTAGCTGTTGAGTGGTTTACCACGCAGCGAGAACACGGCCTGAGTTTCCACGTCGCGTATCTTGGTGATCGAGCCGGCAGCCGAGTCGCCCTCGGTTATGAAAATCGACGAAGCGAGCTTCTTTTCATCGTCACCCTTGGCGTCATTGAGGTGTACACGGCAATCAAGGAGCTTGCGGTTGTGCAGATTCACCTTCTTGGCTCTCTCACGCGCGAGTTTCGTTATTCCCGCCATCGACTTGCGGTCACGCTCACTCTCCTGCACCTTTTTCAGGATCACCTCAGCCACATCGAGATTCTTGTGAAGATAGTTGTCGAGCTCCTTCTTGATGAAGTCACCCACAAACTTCGCCACTGTCGGCCCGTTGGGCGACATGTCGCGCGATCCGAGTTTAGTCTTGGTCTGCGATTCAAACACCGGCTCCTCCACCTTCACCGACACAGCGGCGATCATGCCGTTGCGTATGTCG
>CAYSKE010000010.1:9603-23446 GCA_964431465.1 uncultured Muribaculaceae bacterium
AGCGGAAGCACAAACTCATCCCTGTAGGCATAATCCTTGAAGATAGTCCCGTCCGGCTTAAATGCCACCGTTGTGCCGTTGGCCTCCGTGGTGTCGGTTAGACCGCTGTCCTCCACGAGCTCTCCGTGGCTGAACACCGCACGGCGTTTCTTTCCACCCACGACACTCTCTATTGCGAAAGTCGCGCTGAGAGCATTCACCGCTTTGATACCCACGCCATTGAGACCGACCGACTTCTTAAACGACTTCGAGGTGTACTTGGCGCCTGTATTCATTTTCGACGCCACGTCCACCACCTTACCGAGCGGCACACCGCGTCCGAAGTCTCTCACCATCACCTCTCCCTCGGCGATCTCCACGATGATCTGCTTGCCGTTGCCCATCATGAATTCGTCGATAGAGTTGTCCATGACCTCTTTCAGAAGCACATAGATGCCGTCGTCATAGTTGCTGCCGTCACCGAGTTTGCCTATATACATGCCGGGGCGGAGCCTTATATGCTCCTTCCAGTCAAGAGTAACGATATCATCCTCCGTATACTCTGCCACAGGTGCATTAAGCTCGTCCGTCATAGCCTCCATTTCGGCTGCCGACAATCCTGCCTCTATTTCCTCTTCTTCTGCCATTTCAGTAAAGACTCCTTTGTATCAAGATTCAAAGATACAAAAAAAGCATTTTTTCACCAACCCCCGTCGTCCACTGCACCCCTCCTCCCATCTTAAATAAACTTAAAGCCCACAACCTCCTGCACTCCCCCCCATCACTCCGAGCCCTCCGATCACTCCGAGCTCTCTCCCTCCCCCGTCTACTAATTCCGCCACGGGCGGTATATCCGCGCAAACCGGCGCACAGCCTCTACTGTAGCGAACGATAACCCGTCGGCATCTGCATCCACCTTCACCACCGTTGCATACTCCAACGGCAGCCGATAGAGCCCCCCCTCCATCTCCACATTCTCCATTCGTTTAGGTCTGTGTTTATCCATCTCACACACTTAAACGTCCGCCTCTCCCCTTTTATTGCCTTCCACCCTATCGTTTTCATTAGCAAATGTGACGTTATAAAAATGCGGGAAACCTACACTCACGTGCCGATCTCCCGCAACCACTACTTATTGTTTATTGAATCACCTAATTGAATTACAATAACCAATCATAGTATCACTTTATTTCTGGTTATCATAGCGATACACTAATATCATTTTTGACTGTATAGCATTTTGCTCCGCTCCGATAGCCCCAACACTATGTCATAGGATGCAAATGTCAGCGCCACAGTGCCTACGCAACCCAGGCAATAGGTCAACGCAACAGTCATTTGTTCCGGCTTCAGCATTGCAGACAAATTCATGAAACTCTGGCTATTGAGCCACTGCACAACGTGCGGCATGACGGAAATAAATAATCCACCAGCTATAAAACCGATGATGCAAGCGATCGTCATAGCGACACGGTTATGCCGTTTTGCTGTCATGCTTGTCTTTTTGATAAACTCAACAGCACGCAGATTCCGTTCAAGCCGTGCCATAAACATGGCATCACTTTGAATATCCGGCTCGTAGCCGGCAAACAGTTCTTTCAACTTGTTGTCATTCATTTCAACATCTGTTTTAAGTGCTCACGGCCTCTTTTCAATTGCTGTTTCACAGCATCGGCTGTCGAGTCTGTTATTTCTGCAATCTCCCTGATGTCATATCCCTCCATGTAAAACAGCAGTATTGCTGTTCGCTCTTTCTCCGACAACTTATCCAATGCCGCATATAGTGACTGATACCTGAATGAATCATCGCTCCTGCTCCCTGACTCCACATCTTGAACCTCATCAAGCGAGACCCCGGTTTTTACAACTCTTTGGCTGCTTATGAACGTATTGTAGGCAATCCGGTGAATCCACCTCACAAACTTCTCCTCATCCCTCACGCTGTCGCAACTCAGATAAGCCTTCACAAAAGCATCCTGAGCTATATCATCGGCTCTTATCGAGTCCCCGCAGCAGAGAGCCGCCAGAAACCGGCGAACCTGTTTCTGACACCCCTCTACACATCTGACAAACTCGATCTGCGTCATCCGTTCCCTTATTATCTTACTTGTTATCAGCTCGTTTCTTCAACAGTCTTTCTTGTGACGAAAAAGACTATAAGATATCCGATCCCGATTGATAAGCATACCGCTGAGCAGAAGCACATCAGTCGCTGAAGTTCATAGTTGGAGAATAAAAATACCAGAACTACCGACGAGATTCCGAGCAGGGTAAATATACACCCCCTGAGCAACCTGATCTGCAATATCTCTTCGGCCGTCTTTTTTAGACCGTCAAATATTTCCTCTAATTTTTCCGGACAGATATTGGCTTCGATCGCTTTTGTTATCACCTCAGCACGCCGGTTTATCTTATTGTTTACCGAGCTGAAATAAAAGAACGCAAGCATGACAGGAAGTATCACGCAGATTCCTATCGGGACAAACAGTGCAACAGACTCCATATTTCTAATTATTTGTAATGTTGAATTTATGTTTGTTTTGTAAGACGTCTTTATCTAAATGACGCTTCCTGTCTCTCAAAAGTGACATCCGTTCTAAAAATTCAATAGAAAACATTGCGGGCGACATGACCGGAGTCTGCCGCCCGCAACTATGGGATTTTCTATGTTCAGTTCTGATTAGGCCTCCTTAGCGGGAGTGCGTGAGCTGCGCTTTTCCTTTTTAGGAGCAGCAGCCACAGCTGCCTGAGGCTGTTTGCCATGACGACGGCTGTCGGTCAGATAAGCAACCGGCGAAGCGATGTAGATGGTCGACAATGTACCGGTGATCACACCGAAGAGCATTGCGAACACGAAGCTACGAAGGCTGTCGCCACCGAGAACGAAGATGCAGAGGAGCACGAGGATTGTCGAGCCCGAGGTGATCAACGTACGGCTCAGAGTCTGATTGATCGAGTTATTGATCGTGTTATACAGGGTCTGCTTCGGATAAAGCTGGGTGTTTTCACGCACGCGGTCAAACACAACCACCGTATCGTTGATCTGATAACCGATCACGGTCAGGATAGCGGCGATAAACGTCTGATCGACCTCCATTGCAAACGGAAGAATACCCCAGAAAATCGAGTAGAAGCCGATAATCGTGAAGGCTGTAAATGCCACGGCTGCAAGAGCGCCGACCGAGAAGGCCACGTTTCTGAATCGGAGAAGGATGTAGAGGAACATCGCTATGAGCGACAGCACGACTGCGATGTAAGCGTCATTACGCATGTCATCAGCCACTGTCGGGCCTACCTTCTGCGACGAAACGATACCCTGAGTCTCGTCAGTGGTGCTGAACTCCTCAGGAGTCATTCCGGCGCGAAGCTCAGGCTTGAGAGCATTGTAGAGCTTGCCTACGATCTCCTGCTCAACACCTTCATTGTCATCGGTGATCTTGTAGTTGGTCGAGATACGCACCTGATTGGAATTCTCGATGGTAATCACCGAAACCGATGCATCGGGGAACTCGGGAGCGAGACGGTTCTGCAGATCCTCAGTATTGACAGGCTTGTCGAGCTTCACAACATAGTTGCGACCACCCGAGAAGTCGATACCCTGATTGAGGCCGCGTACAAAGAACGAAACAAGCACCACAGCCACGAATATGCCGACAACTGTAAACGAAGCCTTACGCTGACCGAGGAAATTGATCTTGGTATTGAGGAGCCAGTTACGCGAAATCTTGGTGTCGAATGTGAGCTTCTGGAAAGCCTTGCTGCGGTCACCGAGAATAAACACGATACGTGTCAGGTAAACGGCTGTAAAGAACGAGCAGACGATACCGATGATAAGCGTGGTGGCAAAACCCTTGATCGGGCCTGTTCCGTAGAGAAGCAGGATTACACCGGTGATGATCGAAGTGAGGTTCGAGTCAAAGATTGCAGAGAAAGCGTTGCTGTAACCGTCGGCGATAGCGTTGCGCAGAGTCTTGCCGGCGCGGAGCTCCTCTTTTGTGCGCTCAAAGATAAGCACATTAGCATCCACAGCCATACCCAAGGCGAGCACGATACCGGCAATACCCGACAGAGTCAGCACAGCCTGGAACGATGCGAGGATACCGAAAGTGAAGAAGAGGTTGAACACCAGACCGAGGTCGGCGATCAGACCCGGGATAATGCCGTAGATAAGTCCCATGAAGATCATGAGAAGCACAAGCGAGAGGATGAACGACAGGAAACCTGCCTTGATTGCCTGCTCGCCGAGCGACGGGCCGATTACCATGTCGGAGATGATATCTACCTTGGCAGTCATCTTACCGCTCTTGAGCACGTTGGCAAGGTCCTGAGCCTCCTCGACGGTGAAGTTACCCGTGATCTGCGAGCGGCCGCCTTCAATCGCGGTGTTCACATTGGGATAAGAATACACCTTGTCATCAAGCACGATAGCGACAGCATTGCCGATGTTTGCACCGGTCACGCGAGCCCACTGCTTGGCGCCCTCGTTGTTCATTGTCATCGAAACGACATTGCCCTGCATGTTGTCAAAGTCACTGCTTGCTGCGATCACGCATGAGCCGTCGAGTGCAGGCTTGCCGTTGTTGGTCTTGAGTGCAACAAGCTGATAAAGCTCAATGTTGCGACCGTTATCGGTAGGAATCACCTGAGGCTTTACGGTCCAGAGAAGTTTCAGATTGCTCGGGAGGATCTGCTTTGCGGTTGCTGTTGCAAGCACTTCATCGATTGCATCGCGCTTGCCTGCGGTTGCATAGCCCACGATAGGAGTTGCACCGCTCTCCACACCGCCGTCAAACTGAGCGATCAGACCTTCCGGCATGTTGAGGGTCGAGTCCTGAGCCACAGCGTTGCTCAGCTGCGAGAGAGCCGCCATGATTTCGTTAGCCTTGTAGGTCTCAAAGAACTCAAGGTTGGCCGAACGCTGCAGAAGCTCACGCACACGCTGATGCTCCTTCACACCCGGGAGCTCGAGAAGGATCTGACCATCCTTGCCCTGAAGCACCTGAATATTGGGAGAAACGACACCGTAAGCGTCGATACGGCTACGGAGGACGTTGGTTGCCGAGTTGTTCACGCGATCCTTAACCTCGTCTTTAAGAGTCGATGCCACTGCTGCATCATCGGCACCGCGCTTCACGATACCGTTGAACACTACAGAGTAATCGGCACCGGGATTAAGTTCGCGATACTGCTTGGTGAAAGTGCCGACGTAGTCATCGCTCTGGTGTGACGCAATGATCGAGTCGGTTGCGAGGATGGCAGCATCAAATGCGGGATCGGGGTCGGCGTTCTTCATCGAGCGGAGGATCTCAGGCATCGAAACCTGAAGAATCACGTTCATACCGCCCTTGAGGTCAAGACCGAGGCCTACGCCCCACTTCTGCACCTGCTGGTAGTTGTAACCCATGTAGATGGGCTCTTTGGAGATTGAGTCAATGTAGGCTTTGTAGGCCTTCGCATACTGCTCGGAGCCTGTGCCTGCTTCTCCGGCTACCTGCGCGGCGTGGTCCTTGGCCTTCCCCTCGTAGTGATTGCTCACTGCCGAGAACGAAAGATAGAACGCACACACAAGCACGAGGAACACCGCTATGATACCGGCGATAAGGCTTCCTAACGTTCCTTTGTTTTGCATGTGGTAATGATATTTATTTTTCTTTCAATTTATACTTTTTCCGGTGCTGCAAGCCCACCTCACAGCAACGCATGATTTTCAGCTTGCAAATGTAGAAAAAATCTTTTTTACAACAAACACATTACTTTTCTTTGTCGTGGTCTTTTTGCCTCTTTTCACTTTATTTTTATAAAATCACACCCTTTTCCTAACTTTGCGCGGTGTCCGACGTTTTATCTACATGCAGGCAAATCGTTTTAATGCGCTGATTTCGCATTGGCGCGACATGATATTATCTGAAAACTCTTTCCTGATAACGGCCGCTCTTCTCGTCGGCGTTGTCACGGGAGCCTGTGCATGGTTACTTAAATTGCTTATCAACTGGATATCACTTCCTTTTCACGCTTTTGCCGACCCCGATAAAGCCAACTATTTCTTTATCGCATTGCCGGTTGTAGGCTTTCTGATTGTCACACTCTACCAGAAATACATTTTGCGGCAGGATATCTACCACGGCGTCGAGCGCATGTCCGACCGCTTGCGCAACCACAACTACAATTACTCCCCGCGGTTAATCCTCGCCCCACTCTTTGCCAGCTCGATAACTCTCGGATTCGGTGGCTCGGCCGGTTCCGAAGGGCCTATCGCAAGTTCCGGAGCAGCAATAGGCAGCAATGTCGCCAAATTATTCCGGCTTTCTCCCGAGCGCATGATGGTGCTCATAGCGTGTGGTGCGGGAGCCGGCATTGCAGGAATATTCAAGGCACCGATTGGAGGGGCACTCTTCATAATCGAGCTTTTCACCCTATCGCTCGATTCGATTGCATTGATTGCACTTTTCACGGCTACAATATCTTCAGCACTCACAGCCTACCTTCTCTCCGGGTCAACGCCCGACATAGATTTCTCTACGGCAGCAACTTTCAGCGTCAGCGACATCGGCCCGATCATTGTCGCCGGAATATTCCTCGGCCTCTATTCCACCTATTATGCAGCTATTATGCGGCATGTCGGCAAGATGTACGCTATGATCAGAAATCATTGGGTGAGAGCATTAAGTTCCGGTCTGCTTGTCGGACTACTTATTTTCCTCTTTCCCACGCTTTACGGCGAGGGCTATCAGTCGGTGACGCAGTTACTCAACAATATGCCCGAAAGGATCATACAGTTTTCATGGGTTTCATCGTTTATCAGCACAAAAGAGTCTGCCGCCTACGCCCTGCTCATTTTCGCCATTCTGATCCTTGTAGTCAAGCCGTTCGCCACCTCATCTACTGTCGACGGAGGAGCCGTGGCCGGCGACTATGCACCGCTGCTCATGATAGGAAGTGTGGCAGGCTTTGTTTTTGCCTATGGAGCCAATCTGCTTTTTGGTTATCAGCTTCCTGTGACAAGTTTTGTTTTCCTCGGCATGACAGGCGTTATGGCGGGAGCCATAAAAGCGCCACTTATGGCTATATTCCTTACAGTAGAGATGGTTGCAATCCCTTCGATGCTGCTTCCGGCTGCTGCTGTCGCATTGCTGTCCTATCTCATACGCCTGTTTTTCAACTCCGCGCCACATTTCGACAGCTCAGGCCGCGATCTTTGGCACGGCATACGCAACATCTACAAATAATCACGCAATCACGATAATCACATGGAAAAAATTGCAAGTTTCACCATTGACCACAACCGTCTTCTCCGGGGCATCTACGTGAGCCGGCGCGATACCACTCCCTCTGGCGACACTATCACGACTTTCGACATACGCATGACCGAGCCTAACCGGCAGCCTGCGCTATCGCCACAGGCACTGCACGCCATGGAGCATCTTGCCGCAACATATCTGCGCAACCGTCCCGACTGGAGCTCACGCGTCGTTTATTGGGGGCCTATGGGTTGCTGCACCGGTAATTATCTATTGTTGCAGGGCGAGCTTGAGCCCGTCGACATTCTGCCGCTGCTCCGTGACACCATGCAGTTTGTAGCTGATTTTGAGGGTGATGTTCCCGGTGCTACTCCAAAAGACTGCGGTAATTACTCCTTCATGGATCTTGCCGAGGCAAAACGGGCTGCACGCATTTTCCTTGACGAGATCCTCTCCGACCCCAAGCCCGAGAATATCACTTATCCATCGTGAGATAAGTGCGGTGCCCTTTCAGATAGTATTCTGAAAGGATGTCAGGCGCCCCCGATCCTGCAATCAGGTTTCTTTCAGGGAAATCGGTATATTTTTTTTTCATGCGTCGGTAATCGCAGTGAGCTTTCACGATTGCCGAGGCATGACTCCACTTCCCCGTCACGACATATTGCCCCCATGCAAGAGTGTCGAGCAAACGACGCTTGAAAAGATAACGTTTTTTCCATCCTCCTTCCGGAAGATTCTTATACAACATCAGAAGATTATTTCTGAAATTCAGATAGGTCTTCCGTGGCGATGCGGCATCAAGGCTTGCCCCTCCGAGATGATACACTGCCGAGCGGCTCACACACACAACGCGCCGGCCAAGCAGCCTTAACCGCCAGCATAAATCAATCTCCTCCATGTGGGCAAAGAAAGATTCGTCAAGGCCACCTGCTTCAAAATAAGCCGCAGTATCCACCGCCAGACAAGCCCCTGAAGCCCAGTCAATATCTACGGGAGCGTCCGAATCATATTGCCCCTTATCCTCCTCAACTGTCCCCATGATCCTGCCGCGGCAATAAGGATATCCGTTTCTGTCAATGAATCCACCGGCTGCTCCGGCATACTCAAAGAATGACGGTGATTTCTCCGAGAGTATTTTAGGCTGCGCGGCAGCAACATTCTTATCTGCAAAGACCTCTTTAAGCGGCTCTATCCACCCGTCGCTATTGGGAGCGGCATCAGAATTCAGCAATATGCTGATTCTATATCCTCCCTCACGCAGAGCTCTGTTGTAACCGGCGGCAAAACCGAGATTCTCCTCAAACGACATTATGCGCACGTCGGGATAATGCGCTTTCACCCATTCAAGCGAGCCATCGGTCGAGCCATTGTCTGCGACAACGATTTCAGCAGACTCACGTGGAGTATGCGCAACCACCCGCGGCAAGAAACGACGCAGCAGATCCACACCGTTCCAATTCAGGATTATGACGCCGCAGTCGGTATTCATTGCTCGATTACGCCACTCACAACCGGTCCGTCATCCACCCATTTTGCTTCTCCGAGACGCACCGGCACAATCCGGTTAGCCATCGAGGCATCCGCTCCTTCCACCTCTACCCTGATGTAATTGTCGGTGTAGCCCTCCATCGCCTTCCCGTCGTCAGTAAGCCGTTCAAGCAGAACGAGGCGCAGTTCCCCTTTACTCCTTTGAGCGAAAGCCAAATGGCGTTTATCCGACAACGCAATCATCTCATGCGTGCGTTGCCGCTGCACATCAGCATCAATTACCGGGAAGATTTCAAGCGCGCGCGTACCGGGGCGTTCGCTGTAAGGAAACACATGGAGCCGGGTAATATCGAGCGACGACACGAAATCCTTTGAGCTCTCATATCTTTCATCAGTTTCACCACGCATCCCCACAATTAGGTCAACACCGATAAATGCATCAGGCATAACCTGTTTGATGCGCTTCACACGGTCGGCAAACAAAGCCCTGTCATAGCGGCGGCGCATCAGCCTGAGCATTTCATCGTCACCACATTGCAGCGGTATGTGGAAGTGCGGCATAAACCGCTTTGAGACTGCTGTAAATTCGATTATTTCATCCGTAAGCAGATCAGGCTCAATCGACGAGATGCGGTAACGTTCTATCCCATCCACCTCATCGAGAGCTCTTATCAGATCAATAAATTTCTTATTTGTCTGCCATCCGAAATCCCCTATGTTCACCCCAGTCAATACTATTTCCTTTGCTCCCGCCGCAGCTGCATCACGAGCCTGCGCGACAAGTGACTCTATTGATCCTGAGCGGCTTCGCCCCCTTGCCATAGGGATGGTGCAGTAGCTGCAGAAGCAATTACATCCGTCCTGCACTTTAAGCATCCATCGCGTGCGGTCACCACGTGAGCAAGAGGGAATAAATTTCCTTATATCCTTTGCCGGAGTCACACACAACCGATCTTTGCGGTCATCGATCCAGTCGGCAAGCATCTGAGGCAGTTCTCCCTTATGATCATTACCGGCTACGATGTGCACCCCCTCGATCGCTGCAACCTCTTCCGGCTTCAACTGTGCATAACAGCCTGTGGCTACAATAACAGCGTCAGGCCAACGCCGTGCAAGCGACCTGATCATCTGTCGGCCTTTCTTGTCGGCAACGGCAGTAACGCTACAAGTGTTTACCACAATCACATCCGGCGTCTCGTCGGCGTTTGCGCGTCTCACACCACGGCGTTCGAGTTCGGCCGCAATCGTCGACGTCTCAGCAAAATTAAGCTTACAGCCAAGTGTGACATACTTGGCTGTAAGCGTTTGGAATGTTTCTTGCGATATCAATGTTTTGCCGTCTCTTTTTTGACTACAAGGGGTATCATTATCGATGTATATATCTGGATTGCCCCACCCGCAAGGGTAAAGACGAGCCAGTCACGCATGATCCCCGGCTGATAGAACATGAAAAATGTAGCGACACAAAAGAAAAGCGCAGCCCATGACTCAATCCTATACAGGCGTTTGAGTCGCAGAGACTTTCCGGAATACGGTGTCAGAATCCTCATTACGATAAGCAACAGGGCTCCCGCTCCATAGATCCAGCGATAGAGCGACACATGTCCTCCCATCAGAGGGGAAAGCGTACCTGCCACGATGAGAAGCATCCCTATCGTCATTCCCATCAAGGCAATACGCCCCGGCTGACGACCTATTATCTGATCTGCACTGATCTTGCTGTTTTCACTCATATTCTTCGACATACCGAAATCATTTATCGTCTGGTGAACACATACACATCCTCATTAGGTCTCTGCATGTGGTATTTTTCCCGCACGATTCTCTCCATAGTGGCAGGATCTGATCCAAGCCGCTCGTTCAGACTGCGGTAGTGCGACAACGTGTCCTCATGCATAGTGATCTCGGCGCGCAGACGCTCGATCTCAAGATCATACTCATAGTATTTCGCCGCGTTGTTGTCGTTAAAACACGTCAGAAACACCATTACGCCTATAGCCGTGATAAACGGCCATTTAAGATAGCGCCGTGACCATTTCAGCATGGGAGAGGTATTCATGTTCTTTCTGTAAATGCAATTTTAGTTCTTTGCCACAGTTTTTCTCTTCAGCACGTCGTTGGTCTTGCGCACAAGAGGATCGATGTTCACCATCACTTCTCCACGCGGATCACGCGATGAGGCTGCGACAACAAACTTGTAGGCACCGCCATCAGTTACCCATGCCACTTCCTCCTCGTCATACGAAGCAAGATCGGCAGGATTTACTGTCATGGTAAGAGTCTGTGATTCTCCGGGCTGGAGGAGACCGGTCTTGGCAAATGCCTTGAGCTCATGCACAGGCTTGTCAAGTTTGCCTTTGGGAGCCTCAACATAAAGCTGAACAGACTCCTTGCCGGCAACTTTACCGGTATTCTTCACATTCACTTCAACAACAACATTGTCACCGTCACGCTTCACGGTCGGTTTGCCATACTCAAACGTTGTGTAGCTCAGGCCGTAGCCAAACGGGAAGCTGACATCGATATCCTCTGTGTCAAACCAGCGGTAGCCCACATAGATACCCTCGTCGTAGACAGTGTAGTCAACGTTCTTGACGTCGTGTTTCAGACCGGTCTTGACCGACCAGCGACGGTCGATCTTCTGGTCGATCGGGAAGTTAAGCGAGCTCTTGTGATCGCTCAGAGTCACAGGCCATGTGTTGGGGAGCTTACCCGAAGGATTGGCATTGCCTACAAGAATATCGGCAACCGAGTTACCACCCTCCTGACCGGCCTGCCATGACAGCAGGATAGCATCGGGCATATCTTTCCAGCTCTTTGTCTCGATCACACCGCCAACGTTAAGCACTACGGCAACTTTCTTACCGGCATCGTGGAAAATGCGGGTCACGTCCTTCATAAGCTGATATTCAGTATCAGAGAGGAAGAAGTCAGAAGCCACACGATCGATATACTCACCCGAGATACGACCGATTGTCACGATAGCCATATCGTTGTTCTGGGCTGCGTATTTGATAATTGCAGTGTCCATAGGCATCTCACTGATACGCACCTGCTCGCCCTGCTCCTGAGGCTTGCTGTAAGCTGAGTAAATAGCCTTGAGATTGTCATCGACAACCACATTCTGATTCTTCAGACCATCGAGAAGCGACACGACGTAGGGGCGGTTGATGTCACCCGAGCCTGTGCCTCCCGAGAAGAAGTCGTAAGAAACATTACCGAAGAGAGCCACTTTCTTGTCGCTGTTTTTGAGCGGAAGTGTGTTATTATCGTTCTTCAGGAGAACCATGCCCTCGGTAGCCGACTGGCGTGTCACAGCGGCGTGAGCCTCCATGTCGGGGTTATTTGTGTACTTATAGCCTTTGAATGTCGGAGTCTTTACGATCAGCTCAAGAATGCGCTTCACATTGCGGTCAACGATCTTCTCGTCGAGGGTGCCGTTCTTCACGCCATCAATGATGTGCTGAGCCTGCTCTTTTGTTCCGGGCTCAAGCATGTCGTTGCCGGCAATCATCTGCGCAGCGCCGTCCGATCCGCCCCACCAGTCAGTCATTACGGTTCCCTTGTATCCCCACTCGTCACGCAGGATGGTGTTGAGGAGCTCGGGATTTTCCGATGTGTAAACGTCGTTTATGCGGTTGTAGGAGCTCATGATTGTCCAAGGCTGGCTCTCACGCACTACGATTTCAAATGCCTTGAGATAGATCTCGCGCAATGCACGCGGCGAAACAATCGCATTGTTGTTCATGCGGTTGGTCTCCTGATTGTTTGCGGCAAAGTGCTTAACCGATGTACCTATATCGTTGCTCTGCACACCGTTAACATAAGCCACAGCCATCTTGCCGGCAAGCACGGGATCCTCCGAGAAATACTCGAAGCAACGGCCGCAAAGCGGATGACGGTGAATATTGATGGCTGGAGCGAGAAGCACGTCGGTTCCATACTCTTTTGCCTCGTTTCCGATAACCTCACCCACGCTGCGCACGAGATCTACATCCCATGTCGACGAAAGAAGGCTCTCGATAGGGAAATGGGTGCAGAAAAGGCTGTCCTGACCGTCAATAGGCATGATACCACATCCTGCAGGGCCATCGGAAAGCACAACGGCCGGAATGCCCACACGAGGCACCGGATTGATGCGTCCGGCTGCTCCCGGAACAATCTTCCATGAATCCTTGATGTGCTGCGGTGCAGTCTCATCCTTGTAGTACATGCGCGATCCCACGATAAGATCGGCTTTCTCCTCGATGGTCATTGCCTTAATGACATCATCGATGTTGTTAGCATTTAGCTTCGGAGCCTTGCCCGAAATCTGCACAGGTGACAGCATGGCAACCACCGCTGCGCACATCAGAAACTTTTTCATTAAAAATTTATGGCTTATTGATCTGGTTTGAGCTGTTGGTTCAGCTTAATGTATGCACACAAAGATACAAACATTTCAGTGTTTTGAGCAAAAAAATCACCTTAAAGCACAGCCGATGCCTCCCAATACGATATTAATAAGTATCTTTGCACCCACAATAGCTATCTGAAATCTCATGATTACTCCCGACCAGCTTAAAGAAGTGCAGGAGCGTTCGGCTTCGCTGAAAAAATATCTCGACATCGACGGAAAGAAAATCCAAGTTGAGGAAGAAGAGTTACGCACTCATGTGCCCGACTTTTGGGAACACCCTAAAGAGGCACAGGTGCAGATGAAAAAAATCAAGGATCTTCAGCAATGGATCGCCGGCTACGAGGAAGTGAGCAAAGCCGCCGAAGAGCTGACCATCGCTTGGGATTTCGTCAAGGAAGGCCTGATGGAGGAATCGGAAATCGAGACACTTTATGCCGATGCGATTGCCAAGATCGAGAATCTGGAGTTCCGCAACATGCTTCGCCGCGAGGAGGATAAGCTCGGAGTGGTGCTCAAGATCAATTCCGGAGCCGGAGGCACCGAGAGTCAGGACTGGGCGCAGATGCTGATGCGCATGTACCTGAGATGGTGTGAGAAAAACGGCTTCAAGACCTCTATCGCCAACCTTCTCGAGGGTGATGAGGCAGGAATAAAGTCATGCACCATCGAGGTTGAAGGAGATTTTGCCTACGGCTATCTCAAGAGCGAGAACGGCGTGCACCGCCTGGTGCGCGTGTCG